>CANGUQ010000209.1 GCA_947456915.1 Betaproteobacteria bacterium | reverse complement strand
GCTGGCGCGGTCTCAGCCGGTCGTCGACTGCAGCGCGCGTTCGAGCACGCGCGCGACGTGCACCGCCTCGCGCGCGGCACCGTCACGGATCTGGTGCCGGCAACTGGTGCCATCGGCCACCAGCAGCGCATCGGCGGCCGCCGCGCGCACCTGCGGCAGCACCGACAGCTCGCCGATGCGCATCGAGGTCTCGTAGTGCTCGGCCTCGTAGCCGAAGCTGCCGGCCATGCCGCAGCAGGTCGACTCGATCGTCTCCACCGCGAGCCCGGGCACGAGCTTCAGCACCTGCTCGACCGCCGGCATCGCATCGAACGACTTCTGGTGGCAATGGCCGTGCAGCACGGCCTTCTTCTGCGCGATGGGCTGCAGCGGCAGCTTCAGCCGTCCCTGCGCGTGTTCGCGGGCGAGGAACTCCTCGAACAGCAGCGCCCGGGCAGCGATCGGCGCGGCATCGGCCCGGGGCAGCATCGACTGCCACTCGTCGCGCAGACCGAGCAGGCAAGACGGCTCGAGCCCGATCACCGGCACCCCGCGCTCGACGTACGGGCGCAGTGCGTCGAGGGTACGCCTCGCCTCATGCCTCGCCTCATCGACCAGCCCGGCCGAAAGAAACGTGCGCCCGCAGCACAGCGGGCGCTCGCCATCGGCCGCCTGCGCCGTGTGCACGGTGTAGCCGGCTGCCTGGAGCACCGCAACTGCGGCGCGCGCGTTCTCGGGCTCGAAGTAGCGATTGAAGGTGTCGACGAGCAGCACGACTTCGCCTGCGCCGGTGCCCGCATCACCTCCTGCGCCCGTCACGCCACCCTGTGGGCCGGGTACCGCGGGCGTTGCCGCGGCATCCGCGGCAGTGGCCGGGACGCCCGCTTCCGCATCGCGGAACCAGTCGCCGCGCCAGCGCGGGAGCGTACGCTGCGCGCTGAAGCCGGTCAGCCTCTCGCCCAGCGCCGCCAGCCCCGGCAGCGTGTTGCGCAGGTTGAGCAGCGCACCGAAACGCGATGCCACGGGCGCGTAGCGCGGCAGATACGCGATCAGCCGGTCGCGCAGGCGCAGACCGTGTTTCCTGCGGTAGTGGTGCAGGAACTCGACCTTCATCTTCGCCATGTCCACGCCGGTCGGGCACTCGCGCCTGCAGCCCTTGCACGACACGCACAGCGCCATCGTGCGATACATGTCCTGCGAGGTGAACGCATCCGGCCCGAGCTGACCGGAGATCGCCAGCCGCAGCGTGTTCGCGCGACCGCGCGTCACGTGCTGCTCGTCGCCGGTGGCGCGATACGAGGGGCACATCGTGCCGGCGTCGAACTTGCGGCAGTGGCCGTTGTTGTTGCAGGTCTCCACCGCCTTGGCGAAGCCCGCGCTGCGCGCCCCCGGGGCCTGCGGATCGGCGGTCGCCTCGCTCCAGTCGAGCGCGGTGTCGATCGGGGTCACCGCGTAGCCGGGCTTGAAGCGAAACAGCGAGCGATCGTCCTGCTTCGGCGGGCGCACGATCTTGCCCGGGTTGAGCAGGCCGCGCGGGTCGAACAGGTCCTTCACCTCCTCGAACGCGCGGGTGAGCCTGCCGCCGTAGAACGGTTCGATCCACTCCGAGCGCACCAGCCCGTCGCCGTGCTCGCCGGAGTAGGCACCCTTGTACTCGCGCACCAGCTGCGACGCGGCTTCGGCGATCGCGCGCATCTGCGTGGCGCCCTCGCGCCGCATGTCGAGGATCGGTCGCACGTGCAGGCAGCCAACCGAGGCGTGCGCGTACCAGGTGCCCTGCGTGCCGTGGCGGTGGAACACCTCGGTCAGACGCGAGGTGTACTCGGCCAGATGCTCGAGCGGCACCGCACAGTCCTCGATGAACGACACCGGCTTGCCGTCGCCCTTCATCGACATCATGATGTTGAGGCCTGCCTTGCGCACCTCCCAGATGTCCTTCTGCAGCTTCGCGTCCGGGACCTCGACCACCGCGCCGGGCAGCCCGATGTCGGACATCACGTCCGACAGCGCCTTCAGCCGGCGCAGGTTTTCCGCCTGGTTCCCGGGCGATCCGTCGCCAGCGAACTCGACCAGCAGGATCGCATCGGGCTCGCCCACGAGGAACCGGTCCACCGTGCTCTTGAATGCCGGGTTGGAGCGCGCCAGCTCGATCATCGTGCGATCGACCGCCTCCACCGCCACCGGTCCGAGCCGGACGATGTGCTGCGCGGCATCCATCGCCTGCCGGAAGGTCGGGAAGTGGCACACCCCGAGCGTCTTGTGCGCGGGCAGCGGCGAGAGCTTGAGCTTGATGCGACGCGAGAACGCGAGCGTGCCCTCGGAGCCCACCAGCAGATGCGCCATGTTGAAGCCGGGCTGGGTCAGGCGGTTGAGGTTGTAGCCGGCGACGTTGCGCAGCACGTTAGGGTAGCGGTGCTCGATCTCCTCGAGCTCGCGCCGCACGATCGCCTGCACCCGATCGACCAGATCGCGGTACACCGGGTGCGTCGGCGTCGACTGGTCGAAGGTGAAGGCGTCGCCGGCAGCGGTGATCGCCTCCACCGCCAGCACGTTGTCGACCATGTTGCCGTAGCAGATCGAGCGCGAACCGCAGCTGTTGTTGCCGGTCATGCCACCGATGGTCGCCTGCGCGCTGGTCGATACATCGACCGGGTACCACAGCCCGTGCGGCTTCAGCCACGCATTCAGGTGATCGAGCACGATGCCCGGCTGCACCCACACCGTGCGCGCCTCGCGGTCGAACTCGAGCACCTGGTTCAGGTGTCGCGAAAAGTCGATCACCAGCGCGGCACCCACCGTCTGCCCGCACTGCGACGTGCCGCCGCCGCGGGGCATCACCGGCACCCCCTCGTCCATCGCGATGCGGAACGCGGTCTCGGCGTCGCGATCGGTCCTCGGGATCACCACGCCCACCGGGTCGACCTGATAGATCGACGCGTCGGTGGCATAGCGTCCGCGCGAAAAGGCGTCGAACAGCACGTCACCCTCGATCTCGCGCGCGAGCTTCGCTGCAAGCGAGGCATCGCCGCGACGCGGGTGGAAGTGGACGGTGAATTCCTGCGGCCGGGCCGGTGCGTTCATCGGGAACAGCTCCTGAGGCGCGTCGGGCGTTCGGTCGGACAGCGACGCTCGCGCGCGGATCGGGTGTGACGCGCTCGCCCGCTCCCGGCCTGCGCCCGGGAGCTGCGTCGCGCGATGCGTGTCAATCGTGCGCCGGGGCGGACTGCGCGGGCGCCTCGGCGTCGAGCATCGCCTGCAGCAGGGTTGCGGACTCCTGCGCGCCGGATACGCCGTAGCGGCGGTTGAAGATGAAGAACGGCACGCCGTCGATGCCGAGCTGGCGCGCCCCGGCCTCGGCGGTCTGCACCTCGTGCTGCGCCTGCGTACTCGCCAGATGCTCGCGCGCGCGCTGCACATCGAGACCGGCAGCGGCGGCGATCTCCACCAGCGTCGCGTGATCAGTGAGGTCGCGTCCGTGCAGGAAGTACGCGGCAAGCAGCGCCTCCTTCACCGCGCCCTGCAGCGCCGGGCCGCCGCCGGGCTGCACCCGTGCGGCGAGCGCGATCAGCGCGTGCGCCGCGCGCGTGTTGGGCTGGCGCACGATGCGGTCGAACGCAAAGGCGATGCCCACGCTCCCGCCCACGGCCGACACGCGCGCATAGACGTCGGCGCTGGAGCGTCCGCCCCACTTCGCCGCGACGTAGTCCTTGCGCGCCATGCCTTCGGGCGGCAACTGCGGATTGAGCTGGAACGGCAGCCAGTGCACGACCGGCGGCGGCGCGTCCGGGCGCGCCTGCGCGTACAGGGCGAGCGCGCCTTCCAGCCGGCGCTTGCCGACGAAGCACCACGGACACACGACGTCGGACACCACTTCGATCTGCAGGGGCGTTGCCGTCAACGAGGCGGGAGAGGTCATCACGGCGGCTCCGGGGCGTGGTGAGTGCAGGGCGTGGGTGGGGCCGAGGGCCGAAGGGGGAGCGGGTACCGCGCGGCGCGTCAGCCAGACAGCGCCGGCAGCTGCGCACCGTGCCGGGATTCGGGCTGCGGCAGGGGCTGGCGCAGATCGCGCTCGCCACCCGCGTTCTCGAACGCCCCCAGCACCATGACCAGCTTGTGCGCGAGGTGATCGCGCAGGATCGCCGCCAGCCGTGTACCGTCGCGCGCGGTCAGCGCCTCGAGCATCGCCTCGTGTTCGCGCACCGCCTGCAGCCAGCGCGCGCCCGACAGGTTGGCCATGTAACGAACGCGCTGCACCTTGGCGTTGAGCGCACGCCAGTTCTGCGCGAGCGTGGCATTGCCGGCGTAGTCGACCAGCCGCGCGTGAATCTGCTGGTTGCAGCGGAAATAGTCGGCGAGTTCTCCGCGCATCTGGTGCAGCACCATCTGATAGTGCAGCGCGCGGATCTCGGCGATCTGCGCCTCGGACGCCTGCGCACACACCTGTTCGCCGGCGAGCCCTTCCAGCGCGCCCAGCACGTGGAAGATCTCGCGCACGGTCGGCGCGTCGATCGCGGCGACGAACGCTCCCCGGTTGGGCTGCAGAGCGACCAGTCCCTCGGAGGCGAGGAACTTGATCGCCTCGCGCAGCGGCGTGCGCGAGATGCCGAGCTGGGCGGCGAGCACGCGCTCGTTGAGCTTCATCCCCGGCGCCAGTTCGCCGCGAATGATCATGTCGCGCAGGCGGTCGATGCCAGCGCGGTGCAGCAGCTGGCGCTGCAACGGATCGGGGAGCGCAGCGTGTTGGGGCGTGGACACATCCATCGGCGGACAATATCTCTCTTGTATGCAAAATGCAATCTGGGAGAGCGTCCGCGCTCACAACGGTACCCCCAACACCCTCGCCTACCGGAGTGGACAGCGGGCGGTACACGCGGCATCCCTCCCTCAGCCGCAGTCGACTTGACTTTGCATACAATCTGGCGGTAGTGTCCGCCGTTCGCATCCGGCCGTCACGCGCCGGTCAACGTTCCCCGGAGTCCCGCCATGCCCACGCCCGCCGGCCGCCACTTCCTGCAGATCCCCGGCCCGACCAATGTGCCCGACCGTGTGCTGCGTGCGATCGACCGGCCGACCATCGACCACCGTGGCCCGGAGTTCCAGCGCCTCGGACAGGAAGTGCTGGAGGGGCTGAAGGCAGTGTTCCAGACCCGGCAGCCGGTGATCATGTTTCCCGCCTCCGGCACCGGCGCGTGGGAGGCGGCACTCGTCAACACGCTGTCGGCGGGCGACCGGGTGCTGATGTACGAGACCGGCCAGTTCGCCTCCCTGTGGAAGGCAATGGCCGAGCGACTGGGGCTCGCGCCGGAATTTCTCGCAGTGGGTGATGACCCGTGGCGCCGCGGCGCCGATCCGCAGGCGATCGAGGCGCGGCTCGCGCAGGACACCGCACGCGAGATCAAGGCGGTGTGCGTGGTGCACAACGAGACCTCGACCGGCGTCACCTCGCGCATCGCCGAAGTGCGCCGCGCGATCGATCGCGCCGGCCATCCGGCGCTGCTGATGGTAGACACCATCTCCGGGCTGGGCTCGGTCGACTACCGTCACGACGAGTGGGGCGTGGACGTCACCGTCGCCGGCTCGCAGAAGGGCCTGATGCTGCCTCCCGGTCTGTCGTTCAACGCGGTGTCGGAGAAGGCGCTCGCAGCGACGCGCAGTTCGCGTCTGCCCAGATCGTTCTGGAGCTGGCAGGAGATGCTCGGGCCGAACCGCAACGGTTTCTTTCCGTACACGCCGTCCACCAACCTGATGTACGGTCTGCGCGAAGCGCTGGCAATGCTGCAGGAAGAGGGTCTCGCCAACGTGTTCGCCCGCCACCAGCGCCACGCCGAAGCCACCCGGCGCGCAGTGCGCGCATGGGGGCTGGAGATCCAGTGCCTCGACGAGGCCGAGCACTCGCCGGCGCTCACCGCCGTGCGCATGCCCGAGGGCTGGGACGAGGCGGCGTATCGCAAGGTGGTGCTCGAACACTTCGACATGTCGCTCGGCAGCGGCCTGGGCAAGGTCGCCGGCAAGGTGTTCCGCATCGGGCATCTGGGCGACTTCAACGACCTCACGCTGATCGCCACCCTCGCCGGCTGCGAGATGGGCCTCGCGCTCGCCGGCGTGCCGCACCGCCCCGGCGGTGTCGCCGCGGCGATGAACTGGCTTGCCGATGCCCATCGTGCAGCATCGCCGGGAACGTTCGTCACCCGCAGCTGATCCAGACAGGCCGCGCGCGATCATCGGCGTGCGCCGACCGCGCGCGCACGCGAGCGATGCCCGGCGCCTGCCGCTGCGCAGCCTGCGCCGCTGGCGCAACCCATCAGGTCGGCCGCGCCTGCGAGACGTCGCTCGCGTCGAGGCCGTCGGCTGCCTCGTGGTCGCAGCGCGTCTCGCGCTCGCGCGCCGTGAACGGACGCCGACCACGCTGCCATGCCGCAGCCGGCGATCGCATCGCGGCCGCACGTGCCTGCCTTGCCGCTGCGCGCAGCCTCCCGTATCGTTCGTCGGATGAATGATCGAACCACTTCCGGGGCCGCCACCGCGCCCGATCTGACCGATGCCACCCGTCGCCTCGGCCGCTTCGTCGCCGGCATCCGCCATGACACGCTGCCCGACGCGGTGCGCGAGCGCGCCAGGCTCGCGCTGCTCGACTGGGCCGGATCGGCGCTGGCCGGACGGGACTCGGACTCCGCGCGCAAGGTCGGCGAACTGCTGGACGAGCTCGGC
>CANGUQ010000208.1 GCA_947456915.1 Betaproteobacteria bacterium | reverse complement strand
GTCGGCGCCGGCCCGGATTTGCACGGGCCTGCCGCGCTTGCGCTGCTTGCCTTCGAATTGCGCCACGTCGGCGCCGGCCCGGATCCGCGCGGGCCTGCCGCAGCTCGCTTCAGTTCCTCGTCCCATGCGCTGGTCGGCGCCTGCCCGGATCCGCGCGGGCCTGCCGCAGGACCCGCGGGTGGCCGGCACGGGGGCCGCCGGCGGGAAGGCCCGCCCGGTGCGTCAGGTAAACTGCAACCCCGTTCCGAGGAGAGCCACCGTGACCCCATCCGCCCCGCCCGTACTGACCGACTGCTCGCTCGCGATCGACGGGCGTGTCGCCACCCTCACCTTCAACCGCGACGACATCCGCAACGCGCTGTCCGGCTCGCTGATCGGCACCGAGCTGGTGAGCATCGTGAACTGGGCGAGCGCGAACCCCGACATCTCGGTGCTGATCCTCACCGGCGCCGGCAGTGCGTTCTCCGCCGGCGGCAACGTGAAGAACATGAAGCAGCGCACCGACGTGCCGGCACACGAGGTGCAGCAGAACTACAAGTCGGGCATCCAGCGCATCCCGATGGCGCTGCACGACTGCGAGGTGCCGGTGATCGCCGCCGTGAACGGCCCTGCGGTAGGGGCCGGTTTCGATCTCACGCAGATGTGCGACATCCGCATCGCATCCACCGAAGCGCAGTTCGGTGAAACCTTCGTCAACCTCGGGATCATCCCGGGCGATGGTGGCTCGTGGTTCCTCACCCGTGCGGTCGGCTATCAGCGCGCTGCGGAACTGACCTTCTCCGGTCGCCTGGTCAAGGCGGACGAGGCACTGGCGCTCGGGCTGGTGCTGGAGGTGGTAAAGCCCGAGGAACTGCTCACGCGCGCGCAGGAGATGGCGCGGCGCATCTCGTACAAGCCGCCGCAGGCGCTGCGCTACGCCAAGCGCCTGCTCAAGCTGTCGCAGCGCATGCCGCTGCCCGAGTATCTGGATATCTGCGCGAGCTATCAGGCGCTGTGCCACAAGACCGAGGATCACGCCGAGGCGCTGCGGGCGTTCTTCGAAAAGCGCCGCGGCGAGTTCAAGGGTCGCTGAACGATGGCCCCGCCTGCCTTGCCGCCCCGCACCGCCCGCCCCCTGTGCGCAGCCCCGGATTGCAGGATGTGCAAAACGTGCAAAAGGGGCCTGGCCCCTTTTTCAGCGTGCCGGATGTTCGACACGATTCATGCCCTGGTTGCGGCTGTCGGGGCGCTGCGGGGACTGCGGGCCGCGCTGCGGGGGATGGCCATCGGGCTCGCGCTGCTCGTCTCGGGGGCAGTAGCGGCGCAGGAGGAGCGGCTGGCACCGGTTGACGCCGGCGCCGCCGATGCCTCCTGGGTCGCATTTCACAAGCGTCTGGCCGCGGCGATCGAGCGGCACGATGTGAAGTTCCTGCTGTCGATCCTCGACCCGAAGATCCGCAACAGCTTCGAAACCCCCGACGGCGTGAAGGCGTTCGTCGAGACGTGGGAGCTGGAGCCCGCGCGTGCGAAGGACTCGAAGATCTGGGGCGAGCTGCGATCGCTGTTGCGCTTCGGCGCGGCCCCGGTCGAGTCGGCCGCGGGCGAGCGGCTGCTCTGCCTGCCCTATGTCGCGGTACGCTGGCCCCCGGCGATCGATCCAGTCAACTACGCGGCGATCATCGTCGACAATGCCCCCGTGTTCGCCAGGCCTTCACCGCTTGCCACGATCATCGACACGCTGTCGTTCCAGATCGTCGGCGTGGATGACTGGGACCTCGAGGACGAGGCGCCGAAGTCGGCCCAGCGCTGGGTGCGCGTGGTGCTGAAGAAAGGCGTCGGATTCGTGGCGGACGAACACATCAGAAGCCCGCTCGAGGCGCGCGCCTGCTTCAGCCGCGGCAAGGGCAGCGGACCGTGGCGCATGGTGTCGTTCACGGTCGGTGGCGGTTGACCGCACCGGGGGTGGGCGCGGATGAGATCACCATCGAGCGCGCGAGCCCCGTGCACGCGCCAGCGATGGCCGCGCTGTGGCACGCGCATCTCGCACAGACCCGCGACGAGGTCGACGCGAGCTTCACGCCGGCACTGACGCCGGCGCAGACAGCACAGCGCTGGGCGCAGGCGATCGGCAGCGGCGAACTCCTTGCGTGGATTGCACTCGCGCACGCACCCGCCGCGGGCGGTGATGCGACCACGCCCCGGGATACGGCCGCTCTGCCCGGCTTGCGGGCACCGTCTGCCGGGGCTCGCCTTGCCGGCTATCTCACGGCAAAGGTGCTGGCGCACGACCCGCTGTTCGCCGATACGTTCGAGTACGCACCGGTGCTGTACCTCGTCGATGTCGATGTCGACGAGGCCTATCGCGGCCGGGCACTCGCCCGCCGGCTGCTCGCGGCGGCCGAGCAGCACGCACGCGCTCGAGGCATACGCGCGCTGGAACTGGCCGCAGTGGCGCGTGACGCGCGCGCGGTCGAGGTCTGGCGCAAGGCCGGATTCGAAGCGCGCAGCGTGGTGATGCGGCGGGCAGTGGCCGGCGACTGACCGCGGCCTCGATATCCGGCGTGCGCTTCAGCGCCGGCGCGCAGCGAAGCGGCGCGAGGGACTGCCGAGCTTCGCCGTCGCGGCCGCAGGCTGCGCGGTATCGATCCGGGCCGCCGGCGGCACGCTGCGCAAGCCGTGCAGATGGGCACGCGCGATCACGCCCAGCCATGCCGCGTACACACCCAGGCACAGGTACCAGAGCATCACCCAGAACCATGCCTCGCCGGAAAACACGAACAAGCCGCTCGCCATCCACAGGACGAACCACAACTGGAGGTTGATCAGCAGCAGCACCGTCATGCCCCATGCGTGCGTGTACATGTACTGATCACGCAGCCAGAGCAGGACTTCCCCCTGGCTGATGGCCAGCGGCGCGCTGACCGAGGCCGGCGCCGGAGCAGCGATCAGCCTCGGAAAGAGGATCGGGATGACAGTGGCGCCGATGACGACCGCCGAGAGCATCAGTCCGACCGTCAGGGGCAGGTGATTGCGCAACCAGAGCACGCTCTCTGACTGCGGCAACGCGATTCCCGCCGCGATCATCCACGTGAACACCACCGCCGCCAGCTTCGACGCGAGCAACCAGTACTGCAACCGGCGGAACTGTCGCGGCTGGCTGCGGTAGTGCCTCATCGCCCGCAGCATCGCGAGCGGCAGGACGATCAGCGCGGCGCCGAAGATGACGAACGTGGTGTTTCCCGATGTCACCGCGATCGTGCCGATCAGCGGGTAGAGCAGGGCGAAGAACACCGTGTGCCGCGCCGCCGAGCGGACGTACCTTTCGAGCGCCCCTTCGCCGAGGGCTTCTTCCTGCACCGGGTCGACCGGGAGCGCGCCCGGGGGGCCGGCAGTCTCGGGCGAACCGGCGCCCTGCCGCATGCCTTCACTCACGATGTGCGGGTTCCGCGATCAGTGATGCTGGCGAATGCACGGTCACGCGACCCGTCGCCGCACGGCTCAGTACGTCATGCACGCCGCGTTGATCACCCCGGCGGCCAGTGCCACGATGCCCAGGAACAGCCCGTGCGCGCCCTTGCCCAGCGGGATCCCGGTGACGACCTCGGGCACCGTCGACCGCACTGCGATGTAGACGAGCAACTGCACGATCAGCGCTACCGCGCCCCACAGCAGCATGTCGGGCAGGCTGACGCTCTGCGCGATCGCTTTCGACAGCGGAATCACGAAGCCGAGCAGCGCACCGGACAGACTGCACGCGGCGGCGACATTGCCGTCGCGGATCAGCGCCAGTTCGCGATACGGCGTGATGCGCACGTAGATCGCGAGGAACAGGAGCACCAGCACGGTCGCGCTGCCGAAGTAGGTGATGAATGCCGGCACACCGCGGATCGATTCGAGCAGGATTCCCATGGTCTTCTCCGGTACGTCGTGCGTGGTCAGTCGAAGCAGTGCGGAACGAACCGGCTGCTGTTGCGGGTAATCGGCGAGTCGTCCTCGCGGATACCGATGCCCGCGGCCCGATCGCCGACGATCCACGAGCCGATCACGGGGTAGCGCCCGTCGAAACACGGCAGCGGGCAGTAGGCCTGCCAGATGTAGCCCTCGGCGCCATAGGCGCCGCCCTCGTCGAAGTTGCCTGCCTGCGAGCGGATCGACACGTTCGCACCTTCACGCGAGTACAGCGGCTTCTTCACGTGGCTTGCCGCCCACTGCCCGGGCTCGCAGGTGGCCGGCAGCAGGTTCGGGTGGTCGGGGAACATCTCCCACAGCAGCGTCAGGATCGCCTTGTTCGACAGCAGCATCTTCCACGGCGGCTCGATGAAGCGCGTGCGCCCGGCAGCCACGTGTTCGCCGAACGCTTCGCGCATCATCCATTCCCACGGGTAGAGCTTGAACAGCGCATCGATCGGCCGCTCGTTCATGTCGACGAAGCGCCCGTTCGCACGACCCCAGCCGATTTCTTCCATGTCGCAGACCTGCGCCCGCAGTCCGGCCTGCAGCGCGGTGTCGAGCAGGTAGCACAGCGTGTCGCGATCCTCGCGGTTGTCCCACATCGCGGCCAGCACCACCTCGCCCGGCAGTGCCAGTGCACGCCAGCGCTCGACCAGCTTCTCGTGCAGCGAGTTGAACTGGTCGCTGTGTGCCCGTACGTCCTGCAGCCAGTACCACTGAACGACCGCGGCTTCCAGCAGCGAGGTGGGCGTGTCGGCGTTGTACTCGAGCAGCCTCGGCTCGCCCCTCCCGTCCCACGAAAAGTCGAAGCGTCCGTACAGGCTCGGCTCGCGGCGCTGCCAGGACTGCGTGACCAGGCGCTGCGCGAGGCGCGGCATGCGGAACCGCTCGAATGCCTGACGCTGCACGACCGCGTCGACCGCCTGCAGACAGCACTGGTGCAGTTCCTCGGTGACCGCCTCCAGCCGGTCGATCTGCCCGGCGTCGAACACGTAGCAGACCGACTCGTCCCAGTAGCCGCCGTCGGCGCTGTGGAAGCCGAAGCCCACCGCCTCGCACTTCGCCTGCCAGTCAGGCCGGGGCACGCTCGCCTCGCGGCGCATCCTCAGCCCCCCGAAGAACTGAACGAGCGGCCGGTCGACCCGAAGCCGCGACGCTCGGTGTCGCCGGCGACAGACGATGCCCCGTGGGTACCGCTGCTCGCATTTCCGTCGCTGTTCACCCTTGGCCCGGAGCGGCCGTACACGATGTCACCCCGATGGACGTCCTGCACTGCAAAGCGGCTGTCGCGTCCGCCGGTGCGCGCCTGCCGCTCGCCGAACAGATACTGCGGGCCATACCACGCCGATCCGCCGCCCGGCGCGGGTGCCTGCTCGCAGCGCGCCTCGCTGCCGCCCCAGTCGTTGCGGCAATCGTTCTCGCTGCCGTACAGGTCGCGCAGCAGCGTCGGGCGCTGATCGCAGGCGGCAAGCTGCAGGCTGCCCGCGAGGAGCAGCGGCACGCAGGCTGAGCGCTTGAACGAACTGGCCATGGCAGGCACGACGGGAGACAGGCGGCAGCGAGTGTATGCGCGCTCGCCCTCCGGGTTCAACCTCCGGTCCGCGCGATCGCACGCACTCGCGAGGACCGTAGCCGCAGTGGCGGGCCTGCATGCATCGCCCACGCGGGGCAAGACCGCGCGCAGTCCACGCGATCACGGGCGGGACGGTGCGCCCGGCGCTGCGGTGGCGGGTCCGGCCGTGCCGGCAGGCGCCGTGCGCGCTCGCTGCATCTCCCGCACCGCCGATGCGACCGCCACTGCTGCGCCACGCCCGATAGATCGCACTGCGCCGCTGACTGCCGCCGCACCCGTGCGCGCCGGAACGCTGGCCAGCAGGCCGGCGGACTGCGCACGAATCGACACCGCCCCGGAAACGAGCCCGCCGGCGATCGCCGGGATCTGCAGCATCAGCAGCGCGGATACGCCAGCCATCAGGAACGCCGCCGCGAAGTAGTAGAAGTTGAACGTCGCCGAGGCGGAACCGATCGCCGTGTCGACGCTGGAGAGCATCGGCTCGTGCATCCGCGACAGCAGCGTGACGATCACGATGCCGACGACCTGATACAGCGCGGCCGTGAGCGTGAAGCGCAGCCAGCCGTCGAACAGGAAGCTCGCCGGTCGCCACAGCAGCCAGGGCACGAATACCGGCCCGAGCGCGAAGGCAATCGCCAGCAGCGACATCGACAGCAGGTACATGCCCAGATAGACGAAGCTGCAGGCAAGCATCAGACCGAGGATCAGCAGCTTGAACAGCAGCGTGCCCAGCATCGCTGCCGGATCGAGCCAGCCGGTGATGCCGGCATCGGCGTGTTCCCACAGCGCAAAGCCGGCATCGACCATGCGCTGCACGCCCTGGATCGCCGCCGCGCCATCGTGCGCGTTGCCCGACACCTGGCGCGCCACATCGCGTGTGCCGTCGACCACGGCAGCGCTGACCAGCGGCCAACGGTCGAGCAGCGCAAACAGCACGCCTGCTGTGAGCAGCAGCGTCAGCAGCTCGCTCAGCACCGCCCCCGGGTCGCCGCGATCGAGCGCGGTGCGCAGACCCAGCCACACCAGCGACAGTCCGGTCAGCAGTACGGCGAGGTTGACGCCCCACGGCAGCAGCCGCGAGTGGATGCCGGCGGCTGCGTCGAGGAAGCCGCTGACCGGCGCCTGCAGCGCGCGCTGGAAGTCGTCGCGATCGCCGCTGATCGCCGGCAGACGCGCCGGCGGTGGCTGCGACGGACC
>CANGUQ010000207.1 GCA_947456915.1 Betaproteobacteria bacterium | reverse complement strand
TGCGCACGCAGAAGCGTGCGCCGTGCCGCGGGCAGATTACCTGATCGCCCTCGACGCGCCCGCCAGCGAGCCCGCCGCCGTCGTGCGTGCACACGTCCTCGATCGCGAAGAACTCGCCGGCGACATTGAATACCGCGATCCGCGTGCCGTCGCACTCGACGACCCGATGTTCCCCCGGAGCGATGTCGCCCTGCCGCCCGACCGCAGTCCACTGCCCGCTCATCGTGCAGCCGCCCGCGCGTCGGCCACGGGCGCTCGCCGGCGTGCAGCGCCGGTCATACCGCTACCACCTGCAGGTCCGGCTCGATCGTCCTGACGATATTCTCGATCGCCGACAGCGTGCCGGCGGTCGAACTGGGGCAACTGCCGCAGGCACCCTGATAGTGAACGGTCAGCTCGGTCTCGGTGAGATCGATCACCTCCAGATTGCCGCCGTCGTTCTGCAGGAAGGGGCGTATCTGCTCGTCGAGCAGCGCGTTGATGCGATCGAGTCGCGCGCTGGTCGTCTCGTCCATGTCGGAGCGCATCGCCGCCGCCGCGGCCACCGTCTGCGTCGAGCGCGCGTCTGCGGCGGGCGCTTCGCGGATCGGCACCGCGAGCTCGCGCAACAGCGCGTCCCACTGCGCCGTCCCGTCCTGCGTGACGGTGATCCAGTGATCGACGTAGTACACGTTGGTCACGTGCTCGATCTCGAACAGGGCCGCTGCAAGCGCATCTCCCGCTGCGGCCTCGGCGTTCTCGTAGGAGCGTGCGATGCCCCAGGTGAGCGGCTCCTTCAGCACGAACTTGCGCGCGTTCGGATTAGGCGTGTATTCGACTTCGGCGATCTTCGGCATGGTGTCTGGGTCTGGATTGCAGTGCTCAGGAGCCGGCGTCCTCGGTGGAGGTCGCGCCTTCGTTGCGCAGCGCTGCGTGCAGCGTGTGCCATGGCAGGATCGCGCACTTCACCCGGGAAGGCAGGTCCTTCACCCCGGCGAAGACCTTCAGGCGGCCCAGCAGGTGCGCGTCGCGCTCCGGGTCGAGCTTGCCGGTCGCCATGTCGCGGAACTGCTGCACCATGGTCTGTGCCTCGTCCGTGGTGCGGCCCTTGATCACCGTGGTCATCATCGAGGCCGATGCCTTGCAGATCGCACAGCCCTCGCCCTCGAAACCGACCGCGTCGACCGTGCCGCCTGCGCCCACGTCGAGGGTCAGCACGATGTGGTCCCCGCACAACGGGTTGTGGCCTTCGGCGCGGTGGTTGGGCGAACCGAGCGCGCCCCAGTTGCGCGGCTTGCGATTGTGATCGAGGATCACTTCCTGATAGAGCTGATTGGAAGCCGTCACGTCAGGCCACTCCGAACACGGTCTTCGCCCGCTCGAGCGAAGCCACCAGCGCGTCGACTTCCTCGAAGGTGTTGTAGAAGGCGAACGAGGCGCGTGCGGTCGCCGGGACACGGAATCGCGTCATCACCGGCTGCGCGCAGTGGTGCCCGGTGCGCACGGCGACGCCGTCCTCGTTGAGCAGCGTCCCCAGATCGTGCGGGTGGATGCCTTCCATCACCATCGACAGCACCGCCGCCTTGCGCTCGGCAGTGCCGATGATGCGGATACCCCTGATCGCGGACACGCCCTCGGTCGCATAGGCCAGCAGATCGTGCTCGCGGCGTGCGATCGTGTCGAGTCCGATCTCGCGCAGGTAGTCGAGCGCCTCGCCCAGCGCGATCGCCGCCATGATCGGCGGCGTGCCAGCCTCGAACTTGAACGGAATCGTGTTGTAGGTGGTCTTCTCGAAGCTCACCGACAGGATCATGTCGCCACCGCCCTTGAACGGCTGCATCTTCTCCAGCCACTCGGCGCGTCCGTACAGCACGCCGATGCCGGTCGGCCCGCACATCTTGTGGCCGGAGAACGCATAGAAGTCGCAGCCCAGCGCCTGCACGTCGACCGGAATGTGCGGCGCCGCCTGCGCCCCGTCGATCAGCACCGGGATGCCGTGCGCGTGCGCCGCGTCGATGTAGTCCCGGATCGGCACTACAGTACCCAGCGCATTGGAGACGTGGGTCAGGGCCACCAGCCTGACCCGCGGTCCGAGCAGCGCCTGGAACGCTTCGAACGACAGTTCGCCGGCATCGCTCACCGGAATCACCCTGAGCTTCGCGCCCCGCTCCTCGCACAGCATCTGCCAGGGCACGATGTTCGCGTGGTGCTCGATCGCGGACACGATGATCTCGTCGCCCGCCTGCACGAAGCGCCGGCCGTAGCCGTGCATCACCAGATTGATGGCGTCGGTAGTGCCGCTGGTGAATATGCACTCCTTGTCGCTTGGCGCGTTGATGAACGACTGGACCTTGCGCCGGGCAGCCTCGTACTCGGCGGTAGCCAGCTCCGAAAGGTAGTGGACGGCACGGTGGATGTTGGAGTGCTCGCGCGACTGGTAGCGGACGATGCGATCGATCACCCGCTGCGGCATCTGCGCGCTCGCCGCATTGTCCAGATACACCAGCGGCTTCCCGTTCACCTGCACCGACAGCACGGGAAACTGTGCACGGATCCGTTCCACATCGAAACGCTCCGCACCGCTGCCCTTCGTCCCAGCACTCATCATGCGCATTCCCCGTATCCCGTCCCGGCGGCCACGACCGCGGCTGCGGCACTCACGACAGACCCGCCTGCGCCATCACCTGTGCTGCCAGCCGCCTGACCAGGGAGCGCACCGGAATGCGCTCGATGACCTCGGCCGCGAAGGCGTAGGTGAGCAGCTTGCGCGCCTGCGCCATCGGCAGGCCGCGGCTGACCAGATAGAACAGTTCCTCGTCGTCGATCCGGCCCACGGTCGCGCCGTGCGCGGCCTTCACGTCGTCGGCAAATATCTCGAGCTGCGGCTTGGCGTTGACCTGCGCGCGCGGCGACAGCAGCAGTGCCCGGCTGCGCTGCGCCGAGTCGGTGCGCTGCGCGCCCGGCCGCACGACGATCCGGCCGTTGAACACCGCGTGCGAGCCGCCGTCGCAGACGCACTTGTGCAACTGCCGGCTGACGGCGTCGGGCACAGCGTGCTCGAGCAGCGTGTGCGTGTCGCTGTGCTGCCGCGACCCGATCATCGCGAGACCGTCGAGCGTCGCCCGTGCCCCGCCGCCGGCCAGATGCACCTCGAGGTCGAGCCGCGACAGGCGCGCCCCCGTGTCCACGCTGACCGATGAGTAGCGTCCGTCCCGTCCGACGCTCACCGCGCAGCGGCCGACGTGATAGCTGGCCGCGTTCTCGCGCTGCACGCGCACGTGGCGCACCGAGGCGCCGGCCCCCACCGAGATCTCGGCCAGCGCGTTGGTGAACGCCATCGTCTCGCCAAGACTCGCATACTCCTCGATCAGCACGACCTCCGCGCCCGGCTCCGCGATGACCAGCAACCGGGGCGAGCCGGTCACCGGCACGCTCTGGCGGCTCGCGAGAAACAGCAGATGCACCGGCGCGGCCGTGCACACGCCGCGACCCGCGATCAGCGTCGCGCAATCCGCCAGCCGCGCGGTGTTGAGCGCGCTGAAGAACTCGCGCTCGACGCTCGCGTGCTGCGCGAAATGCGCGCGTACCGCATCGCCGGAGTCCGTCAGCGCGTCACGCAGCCCGGTCAGGCGCATGCCCGCCGGCAGGCCTGCGAGCGACGACCAGCCGGGCACGAGCACCCCGTCGACGAACACCAGCCGTGCCGCCGCCTCCTCGATCACCAGAGGCGCGAGCGCCGCCGGGTCGAGGTCGACCGGCGCACGCTGCGCCGCGAAACCCTGCCGCGCCAGCGGTGCCAGGTCGGTAAAGCGCCACGCCTCCTCGCGCGGCGTAGGCACCGGCAACTGCGTCGCGCGCTCGCGCGCGCCCGCAACCAGCGCCTCCAGCCACGGTACGCCCGCACTCGCGGACTGCACCGGGGCGATCGTGCCCAGCGCGTTCAGCGCGACCGTCGCCGCGACCGCGGGCTCCGGGGTGGGAATGCCTGCATCGCTCACCGTCGTCTCCCGCTCAGGCCGCCCTGCGGGCGGCGTCGCCGGCAACCCACTCGTAGCCACGTGCTTCCAGTTCGAGCGCAAGCGAACGGTCGCCCGTCTTCAGGATCCGCCCGTCGGCCATCACGTGTACGTAGTCGGGCACGACGTAGTCGAGCAGCCGCTGGTAGTGGGTGACCATGACGATCGCGTTGTCGGCGCGCGCCAGCGCGTTCACGCCGCGGGCGACGACGCGCAGCGCGTCGATGTCCAGACCCGAGTCGGTCTCGTCGAGGATGGCGAGCTTCGGCTCGAGCATCGCCATCTGCAGGATCTCGTTGCGCTTCTTCTCCCCGCCCGAGAACCCGTCGTTCACGCTGCGCTCGAGAAAGCTCGGATCCATCTCCACCAGCTTCGCCTTCTCGCGCACGAGGTCGTCGAACTCCAGCGGGTCGAGTTCCTCGCGCCCCTCCTGCACTGCCTTCGCGTTGTAGGCAAGGCGCAGGAAGGCGCTGTTGGTCACGCCGGGGATCTCGACCGGATACTGGAACGCGAGGAACACGCCCGCGCGCGCGCGCGCGTCAGCCTCCATCCCGAGCAGGTCCATCCCGTCGAACAGCACCTCGCCTGCGGTCACCTCGTAGGCGGGGTGACCGGCCAGCACCTTGGAGAAGGTGCTCTTGCCCGAGCCGTTCGGCCCCATGATCGCGTGTATCTCGCCAGCGCGCACCGTGAGGTTCAGGCCCTTGAGGATGGGTACCGCGTTCACCGACGCCGACAGCTCGCGCACCTCGAGCAGCGTCTTCGCATTGGCATTGATCATCCTACCGATCCTTCCAGCTTGAGGCCCAGCAGCTTCGTCGCCTCGACCGCGAACTCCATCGGCAGGTGAATGAACACGTCACGGCAGAAGCCGTTGATGATCATCGACACGGCCTGTTCGGCGTCGATGCCGCGCTGGGCGAAGTAGAACAGCTGCTCTTCGCCGATCTTCGAGGTGGTCGCCTCGTGCTCGACCGTGCTGCCGGCGTTCTGCACGGTGATGTAGGGAAACGTGCTCGCCGAGCACCGCTCGCCGATCAGCAGCGAATCGCACTGCGAGTAGTTACGCGCGCCGCTGGCCCCCGCGCCGATCTTCACCAGCCCGCGGTAGCTGTTGTTCGACTGCCCGGCGGAGATGCCCTTGGACACGATCTTGCTGCGCGTGTTGCGCCCGACGTGAACCATCTTGGTGCCGGTGTCGGCCTGCTGGTGGTGATTGGTGAGCGCCACCGAGTAGAACTCGCCCGACGAGCCCTCGCCCACGAGGACGCAGCTCGGGTACTTCCAGGTGATCGCAGAGCCGGTCTCGACCTGGGTCCAGGAGATCCTCGCGTTCGCGCCCTGGCACAGGCCGCGCTTGGTGACGAAGTTGTAGATGCCGCCGACGCCGTTCTCGTCCCCGGCGTACCAGTTCTGCACGGTCGAGTACTTGATGTCGGCGTTCTCCAGCGCGACCAGTTCGACCACCGCGGCGTGCAGCTGGTTGGTGTCGAACTTGGGCGCAGTGCAGCCCTCGAGGTAGCTCACCGCGGCGTCGTCCTCGGCCACGATCAGCGTGCGCTCGAACTGCCCCGAGTCCTGCGTGTTGATGCGGAAATAGGTCGACAGGTCCATCGGGCACTTCACGCCCTTCGGAATGAACACGAACGAACCGTCGGTGAACACCGCCGAGTTGAGCGCGGCGTAGAAGTTGTCCGACGCGGGTACCACGCTGCCGAGATACTTCCGCACCAGCTCGGGGTGCTCGCGCACCGCCTCCGAGATCGAGCAGAACACGATGCCGACCTCGGCGAGCTTCGCCTTGTAGGTGGTGGCCACCGAAACCGAGTCGAAGATCACGTCCACCGCGACGCCGGCGAGTGCCGCGCGCTCGCTCATCGGCACGCCCAGCTTCTCGAAGGTCCTGAGCAGCTCAGGGTCGACCTCGTCCATCGAGGCGAGCTTCTTCTTCGGCTTGGGCGCCGAGTAGTAGATGATGTCCTGGTAGTCGATCGGCGGGTGACTCACGTTCTGCCACGCCGGCTCGGTCATGGTCAGCCAGTGACGGTACGCCTGCAGGCGGAACTCGAGCAGCCAGTCCGGCTCCTGCTTCTTCGCCGAGATCATGCGGATGACGTCTTCGGACAACCCGCGCGGCGCGGTCTCCGACTCGATGTCGGTGACGAATCCGTGCTTGTAGGGCTGGCTGACCAGTTGCTGCAGTACCGCGCTCATCTGTTGCTCCGGTTCAGACGTTGAAGGACTCGCCGCAACCGCACTCGCTCTTCGCGTTCGGGTTGTCGAAGCGGAAACTCTCGTTGAGTCCCTTGCGCACGTAATCCACCGCGGTGCCGTCGAGGTACTGCAGGTGCTCACGCCGCACCAGCACCTGTGTGTCGCCGCACGCGAAGGTCTCGTCCTCGGGGTCTGCTTCCTTCGCGACGTCGAAGGTGTAGGCGAGCCCCGAACAGCCGACCTTCTTCACGCCCAGGCGCAGCCCGATGCCGCCAGCCCTCGCCACCTGCTTCTGGATGTGTCTTGCTGCGCTCTCGCTCAATGTGATCGCCATCATCGGCTCCTTGCCTGCCGCGGTCCGACCGGCCTCATGCCTGCGCGGTCCGCCGTTACCGTAGTTGCTGCTGCTGCCACTGCCGACCATGCTCCAACTGTGGTCGTCCACCCTGCCGTTGCTGCCGTTGCCGCCGTTGCCGCCGTTGCCGCCGTTGCCGCCGTTGCCGCCGTTGCCGCCGTTGCCGCCGTTGCCGCCGTTGCCGCCGTTGCTGCCGTTGCCGCCGTTGCTGCCGTTGCTGC
>CANGUQ010000206.1 GCA_947456915.1 Betaproteobacteria bacterium | reverse complement strand
GCTGCGCCGGTACGCGGGCACCCCGCGGTGTGTCGCGCGCCTACAGCACCTGATCGATGTTCAGGGCATAGCCTGCCGCGCTGCGTGCCATCGCCCGGATCGGCGAGTAGCAGGCCTCGTCGACCGGCGCGAAGCCGCGTACCTGCGCGCTCGCCCGCGCTTCGCCTGCCTGCGGGTCGCGACCGATCTCCAGCAGCGCGCTGCGCAGCCGCGCGCGCAGCGCCTGCGGCAATTGCCGCGAGGCCACCCACGGCGGCATCGGGCTGGGTCCGAAGGTGGCGACGGTGCGCAGCCGCGATGCGAGGCCAGGTTCCAGCCGCAGCTGGGTCTCCAGCACCGTGCTGTCGATCGCCGCGGTGTCGACCACGCCGGCGTCGATCAGCTCGAGCGAGCGCTGATGCGCTCCGGATTCGACGACCCGGGGAAAGAACGCCGGTGCTGCTGCCCTCTGCGCCAGCGCGTGCCTGAGCACCTGATAGCCCGAATGCGAGTTCGGCTCGTTGATCGCCAGCGTCGCCCCGCGCAGGTCGTCGAAACTGCGCGCCGGATGGTCATGGCGCACGACGACGTCGCTGAAGTAGACCGCGGCTGCGCCGTAGCGCGCCGCCAGCATCACGGGCGCGGCCAGCAACTCGATGCGCGGATCGTCGCGGTCCGCGTCGCGCACGTACGGCAGGCCGCACAGCCAGGCGACGTGGATATCGCCGGCATAGAGCGCCTGTTCGCGCTGCGGCCACGCGACGTCGGCAACGAACTGCACCTCGATCGCGAGCACCCTGCCCAGCGCCAGCGCCACGGCGCGTGCGAACGGCTCTGCGCTGTCGGCCATGCACGAGGTGATGCGCAGGCAAGCGGGGCGGGAACGGCTGGGCACGGGTGGGCGAGGCGTCGGAGTACGAACGGAGGGTGTCGCACCGGGCGCGCTGCGCGGCCTGCGTGCAGCGCGTGCCAGCCGATCCACGGCTGGGGATGCGCAGCCGATGATCGGCTGCCGGTGACATGCAGCCGGAGATTCGCGGCGGGCGGCGCATGGCCGGCGAGGCGCGGCAGCGACGTGCGACAGCGACGTGCGGCAGCGACGTGCGACAGCGGCCGCGCATCGTGCGGATTCGCCTGCGCAGCCGCGTGCGCTACCCAGCCACGCCTCGCGTGACGATGATACCGTGCGCGCCCGTGCCGATCGCACCGAAGTCGTCGCGGGTGGTTACCCTCTCGCCTCTGATCGCGTCGGTCAGGAGCTGCCGTGCCGGAGCGCGGCATCTGCCGAGCGCGGCGCTGGCAGGTGTGGCGCGGTGTCATCCGTTGCGGGTCGATGCGGCAGATGCGCCAGGGGTGCGGTTGCGTCGCGTTCGTGTACGCGGTACACCTGAATATCCGTGATGCCGTGTGCATCGAGGGCGCGTGCGCGGGGCTGCTGCTGCAGTCGGCTGTGTCCCCACGGGCGTAGCCGGAATCGAGGCTGCGTGCTGCACCAGGGGCAGTCGGTGTCGACGCCGAAGCGGCGGCTGCCGTCGCCGTCGCGCTCGCGGTCACGATCGTCGCTGCATGCCGCCTCGCGGCTGCGGCCGGTGCCGCGTGCTGCGGCCTCTGGCCTGTGCCTTGCTTGCCGTTGCGTCAATGTTCATCCGTCCGGGAATTGCCATGATCCGATCCGCTCTCGCCGCAGTGCTCGTCTGTGCGTTCACCACTGCAGCGCTCGCCCAGTCCGAGGCCTATCCGAATCGCCCGGTGCGCATCCTGCTGCCTGTCGGTGCGGGAGGCGTCACCGACATCAACGCCCGCCTGCTCGCGCAGCGCTGGACGAACACGCTCGGCCAGCCGGTGCTGATCGACAACCGTCCCGGCGCCGGCGGGATCGTCGCCACCGAAGTGGTGAAGAACGCGATCCCCGACGGCCACACGCTGCTGTGGCTCAACTCGGGCCACGCGGTGGCCACCGCCGTGATGAAGTCGCTGCCGTACGACGCGGTGAAGGATTTCGAGCCGTTCTCGACCATCGGCTTCTTCGCCCAGGCGATCGTCGTCGGCAGCGATTCGCCGATCAAGAACATCGGCGGACTCATCGCCTACGCCCGCGCCAACCCGCGCAAGACGTCCCTCGGTATCACCAACGTCGGCAGCACGCAGCACGTGTCGGTGGAACTGTTCCGGGCGATGGCCGGGGTCGAGGCCGAGATGGTGCCGTACAAGACCTCCGGTGCGCTGATCGGCGCCGCGCGCAGTGGCGAGGCCACTGCCGTGTTCGACTTCATCGCACCGGTGCTGTCGCTGGTGCAGGGCGGAACGCTGCGTGCGCTGGCGGTGACCTCGCCGCAGCGCTTTCCCGGGCTGCCCAACGTGCCCACGGTGGCCGAGGCCGGCCTGCCCGGATACGAGGCCACGGCGTGGAACGGCATTGCCGGGCCGGCGAAGACGCCGCGTGCGATCATCGAGCGCTGGAACCGCGAGGTGCAGCAGGCGATCGCCGTGCCCGAGATCATCGAGCGGCTGCGCGAACTCGGCATCGAGGTGCGCGGCTCGACCCCCGAGGGCATGCGCAAGCTGATGCTCGCCGAGATCGCCAAGTGGCGGCGGGTGGTCGACACGGCGAAGATCGAACGCCAGTAGCGCCCGCGGCGGCGCCGCAACCCGTCCGCGCCGCACGGCGACCATCGGGCTCGCTGCTGCATCGCGAACGCCGGCTGCGTCGCCTGACCGAAGACAGATACCCGCTGCCGAGCAGCGACCGCTCCACCGACGCGCTGCAGCGCGACACGCCGATCCGCCGGCTGTGCCGCGATCACGTAACCCACCCGATCAGCCAGGAGAAGAACGATGCCCTTGCCCACGCCACGCCGCATGTCATGGATTGCCTGCCTGCCCGAGTTCGCCGCAGGCCGGGATACGCCGGAGGCGTTTCTCGACCGTTGTCTCGCCAACCTCGAGACGTTCGAACCGCAGGTCGGGGCGTTCGTGCACATCGAGATCGCCGCTGCGCGCGCGCAGGCCCAGGCGGCCACCGCACGCTGGCGTGCGGGCGCGCCGCTCTCGCGCATCGACGGCATGCCGGTGGGCATCAAGGATCTGATCGAGACCGCCGACATGCCGACCCAGTGCGGTTCGCCGGTGTACGAAGGCTGGCGCTCCGAGCGCGACGCGGCGAGCGTGCTTGCGCTGCGCCAGGCCGGCGCGGTCATTCTGGGCAAGACGGTGACCACCGAATTCGCGGCGAAGGTGCCACGCGGCACGCGCAACCCGTGGGATCCGGCACGCACGCCCGGCGGCTCGAGCAGCGGTTCGGCTGCGGCCGTGGGCTGCGGCATGCTGCCGGTGGCGCTGGGTACGCAGGTAATCGGTTCGCTGCTGCGTCCGGCGAGCTACTGCGGCGCATACGCCTTCAAGCCGACCTTCGGCGCGATCAACCGCGGCGGCTCGCACGACGCGCTGTCGCAGTCGGCGCACGGGCCGATCGCGGCCACCCTGGCCGATGCGTGGGTCACTGCGCGCGAGATCGCCGATCGCGCCGGCGGGGACCCCGGATATCCGGGTCTGCTCGGCCCGGCGGAACTGCCGGCGGTGCGCCGCCCGGCGTGCGTGGCGGTGATCGAGACGCCTGGCTGGAAGGTCGCCGACGCTGCAGCACGCGCGCTGTTCGAGCAGGCCGTGGCGAAACTGGCAGCAGACGGCGTCAAGGTGATCAATCGTGCCAACCACCGCGGCGTCGCGCTGCTGGAGACGATGCTCGAGCGCGCCGGTTACGTGTCGCACGCGCTGGTCAACTACGAGTCGGTGTGGCCGCTGAACGCCTATCGTGCGCGCGACCCCGGCAAGCTCAGCGGTTTCCTTCGCGATCGGCTCGTCGAGGCGGAAAAGATGACACCGGCGGAGTACCGCGCACTGCTCACCGAGCGCACGGCTGCGCGCGCGGCGCACGCGGCGCTCGCCGGCGACTGCGACGCGCTGCTCACGCTGTGCGCCACCGGCGTGGCGCCGCTCGGGATAGAGGCCACGGGCGACACCGTGTTCAACATCCCGGCCTCTTACCTCGGTGCGCCGGCGCTCAATCTGCCGGCGTTCATGCTTGACGGGCTCCCGCTCGGGCTGCAGGCGATCGGGCCGGTCGACGGCGATGCCGGGCTGTTCTCGGTGGCCGGCTGGATCGACGCGGCACTCGCGAGCGGCGTACCGGGCGCCTGATTGCGGCTGCGCACGGCTGCGCCCGCGCAGCCGTGCCGCGTCGACTGCGCGCACCGTGGCCGACGGCTGCGTGAACGGCACGCAGCCCGCAGCGTCGCAGCCGCTGCGGCGTACGGTGCTGCAGCGGGCACCTGGCCCGCGCGCAGCGCTGTGCCGGTGCTCAGGTCGTCTCGGTGGTGCTGCGCTCCTCGTACGAGCGGGCGAGATCGCCGTGCTGGACGTGCAGCGTGAGCAGCCAGCGCTGCCCGCCGGACATGAACCCGATGAAGTGGCCGAGTTCCACCAGTTCGGGCTCGGTGAAGTGCCGGTGCAGCTCTTCCCACATCGCTGCGTCGGCATCCAGCGGGTTGCCGATGATGGCGTCGCAGTAGCGCAACGCGATCTTCTCGCGCGCGGTGAATTCGTCCGACTTCAGGTACGACTGTTCGCCGTCGAGCAGCGACATCCGGTGACCGGGGATCCGCACGAACTGTGCGGTATTCATGTTCCCTCAGTAGTGGCAGTCGGTCGCGAACATCCGGCCCCACGAGGTCGCGATGCGCGCACGCATCAGCTCGCGCAGTTCCTGCGGCAGCACGCCCTCGGCACGCATCGTGCGGATCAGCATCGTGAACGAGCGCATCACGACCTTGTTGTGGGCACGGATCGCCTGATTCTCGGGACCCGGGCTCCCGGTCTCGATCGCGTCGATGAGCCACTGCTTCATCTCGGGGTCGTCGACCTCGTCGGGGTGGAGATAGCTGATGTTCGCCATGCGTCTGCTCCTCATCCGGCTGTGCAGCGATACCGACTGCGCGTGGAGGCAGTGCTCCGGCGCCCGACGTGCATGCTACTTTAATCTCCGTGTTCGCCGCGAACCGGTCGCGGCGACATTCGTGCTGCAGTGCACTGGAGGAACTGCCCGATGGCGGTGAAGGAAATGCGTGTCGCGGGACTGGCCGGATGGCTCGCGCTCGGCCTGGCTGTGGCTGCGCAGGCGCAGCCGGCAGCTTCTGCGTGGCCGGTGAAGCCGTTGCGCCTGCTGGTGGGGCAGGAGGTGGGCAGCGCGCTCGACAACGCGGTGCGCACGGTGATGCCGGCGATCGGCGAGGCGCTGGGGCAGCAGGTGGTGCTCGACAACCGGCCCGGTCTGGGCGGGATGATCGCGATGCAGATCGCGATGACGGCGGTGTCCGATGGCTACACGCTGGTGAATGCCGGTTCGCCGCAGATGATCGCGCCGTTCCTGTTTCGCAAGATGACCTACGACTTCCAGCGCGACTTCATCCCGATCGCGCGGCTCACCGTCACCCAGAACGTCCTCGTCGTGCCCGCCACGCTGCCTGCGCAGGACGTGCGCTCGCTGATCGAACTGCTGAGGAGCAGACCGGGACAGTTGAACATGGCCTCGGCGGGCATCGGCTCGGCGAGCCACCTCGCCGGCACGCTGTTCAACACGATGACCGGCACCGACGCCCTGCACGTGCCCTACAAGGGCGGTGCGGCGGCGATCAGTGCGCTGCTCGCGAACGATGCCCAGTACATGATCACGCCGCTCGCCGCTGCGATCGGGCAGATCCGCGGCGGCAAGCTGCGCGCGCTGGCAGTGGCCGGGGAGGGGCGCGCGCCGCAGCTGCCCGAGGTGCAGACGCTGCACGAGGCGGGCGTGAAGGGCTATCGCGGCAGCGGCTGGAACGGTCTGTTCGCGCCGCGCGGAACGCCTGGGCTGGTGGTCGATCGGGTGGCGCAGGCGACCACCGCAGCGCTCGATCGTCCGGCGATGCAGGAGCAGTTGCTGCGCGCGGGTGTCGAGTCCGGGCTGCTCACCGGAGCGGCGTTCGGCCAGTTCATCCGCGACGAGTTCGTGCGCTTCGCCGCCGCGGCCAAGGCGGCCAACCTGCGCCCCGAGTAGCGACTCGCCCGCGGTGCAGCCGACGTGCTCAGCGCGGCCCCGGGTCGTTGTACTTGCGTGCCGAACCGGCGAACCGTTCGACCGGGTACTTCTGCGCGTTCAGTTCGATCTTCGCGTTCGCCGCCTCGATCAGGTCGAACTGCAGCCGGTCGGCGAGCCGCGCCAGATAGAGCAGCACGTCGGCCGCCTCGTTGCGGATGCGCGCGAGCCGCTCGGGTTCCGGCGCGCGGCTCGCGGCCTCGTCCAGCCACTGGAACTCGGCTGCAAGCTCGCCCGCCTCGGCGGCGACGCCGATCGCGAGGTTCTTCGGCGAATGGAACTGCGTCCAGTCGCGTTCATCGGCGAACCGGCGCAGCCGCTCGGTGAGCGCGTTCAGGCTGTCGGAGGGCATCGGTGGACTACCTCGTGCAGAAGCGGGGGGATACGGCAGCGCCTGCGCCGTGCGTTGCCGCGGGCTTGCGATCGGCTCCAGCCGTCGGCGCATACTACGGCCTGCAGGCGGGCGACGTGGAGAGGCTCGCGCTGCTCGCGCACGGCCGCCCGCCCCGCGGGCCCTGGCGCAGCCACGCTCAACCGGAGGAAGTGCATGACGATGATCGGGCGCCCGTTCGAACCCGTCGCGATCGCGATCGCGTCACGCGCAGCCGCTGCGGCGAACGCCGTCGTGCGGGGCGCTGGCGCCACCGGGGCGCACGGGTCTGGTACTCAGGCAGCGGCGGCCGACCGGGCGGCTGTCGCTGCCTTCGGTGCGGCGGCT
>CANGUQ010000205.1 GCA_947456915.1 Betaproteobacteria bacterium | reverse complement strand
CTGCAGACGGCGCTCTTCATTGCTGCGGCGGATCGGTGCGAGCGACATGCCGTTGCGCAGATTCGCCTGCTTCGCCTCCTCCTCCAGCAGTTGCGTCTCCAGCCGCATCTGCTCGAGCCGGCGCTGGGTGGCCTCGAAGGCGAGCGGCTGTCCGGTCAACGGGTTGACGGCGGCGCGCTCGGTAACGGACGCGGTCGGGACGCTGCTGCCGCCGCGCTCCGCCGGCACCGTTGCCGGCTGCGCGAGTGCGCCAGTGACGAGGAGCACGACAAGCGCAGCCGCGAGCCCTCGTGCCACAGGCCGAACGGCGGCGTGCAGGCGCTGCGCCTGCGGGTCCCGGAATCGGTGCGATGTCATTGGCGCTCTCCTGGTTGGGCACTGGGTTTCGTCGGTCGACGCTGTGCGCGCCGCGGCGCGGTCGGCTCTTCGCCCGTGCAGACTGCGCGCTCAGCCGCACTCGCCGGCAGCCCGGTCGCGCAGCGGCTCGTCCGGCGCGCAACCACCGCCGCATCTGCCATCTGCGCCGCGCTCACCACACCCCCACCGCGTTCACCCGCAGCAGCGCCCCGCCGGGCAGCGTGGTGACGATCGAGGCGGTGTACGGCGGAGTCTGCAGCGCGGTGTCGGCGTTCTGCGGATTGCGCACGCCGTTGCTGCAGTTGTCGTAGAGCAGCACCTGGCCCCACGCATCGGTGACATCGGCAGGCGCGAGTCCCAGCACCGCGAACGGCTGGGCGCCGGAGCCCACCAGCAGCGGCGACGCGGTGGTGCAGGCGGTGAGCGGCATGGCGCCGGCGCTGTCCCAGCGCACCGCGGGCGTACCGCCGCTGGCGAAATAGTTGATCGACACGTCGCGCGCCGGGTCGGCCTGCGCACGGGTCTGGAAATAGGCCTGGTAGGCGCTCGCCACCTGCTGCATGCGCGACAAGGTCAGGCGCAGCTGTTCGGCGGCGATCTCCAGTCCGTCCACCCGCACGCCTTCGTCGTCGCCGCAGAGCGTGAGCTCGCCCTCGGCGGACAGCGCGCTCGTGCAGCCGGGCCCGCGCTCGAGCCGTCCGTTCTGACCGGGCGCAACGATCGCCACCACACGATAGACCACCTCCACGCCGGCCACGCTGCGCGCGAGCCGCGTCGTCATCAGCACGCACATCGGCGCGGCGAACCCGTCGCGGAACGCGGTCGAGGCAGACTGCGCGAGCCAGCGCGCGAGCGGCGCGAGCGTCTGCGGCGTGCTCGCGCAGCGCCCGCTCACCGCGTCGGGCAGCACCGGCTCGATCGCGCCCTCGGGCAGCACGAAGCGCGCCCCGGTCTCGGCCTCGATGCTCAGCGCGCGGTCGCGGTAGGCCGCGGCAAACGCCTGGCGCACCTCGGCCAGCCGCTGCCGGGTGTCGATCCCGCCCTGGAAGGCGAGCATCGGTCCGAGCACATCGAGCACGAACAGCAGCAGCGGCACCAGCGCCGCCAGCACGATCGCCAGTTCGGTCAGCGTGAAACCGCCGGCTGCCGCGTGCGCCGGCGTGGGCCGAGTGCTTCGCATCGCCATCGGTCACCAGGTGGCTACCGCGACCGCGGAGACCACGCTGCCCCACGGCGTGGCGGTGCGCAGCGCCGCCGTGTGCGGCGCACGGTCCGAAGCGTCGCGCAGCGTGCTCACCTCCACCGGCGCGCCCCACGCGTTGCGCGCAAGGCGCGGCTCGATGCCGGCGAGCGCAGCGATCGGTGTGGCTTCGAGCGCCGCATAGTCGTCCACGCACGGCCACTCGCCTGCCGCCACGCGCGTGCAGTCGCTCGCACGGAAGCGGTTGACGCCCGCATCGCGCGAGGCATCGGCAAGAAAGCGTGCCCTTGCCGCCGCCTCGAGGGCAGCGGCCACCTGGGCGAGTTGCGTGCGCGTCTGGCCGAGCGCCGCCGCCTGCAGCTCGAACCCGGACACGCGCAGCCACTGCGTGCGCGGGCCCGGCGCGAATTCACCGGTGGCGGCCGAAAACACCGGGGTCTCGCCTGCCTGCGGCAGCCACACCACCAGCACCCGGTAGCGCACGCCCTCGCGCGCAAGCCGCTCGCTCACCGCCAGGCGTGCGCCCCAGCGCAGGCTCACACCGGCCGCGCGGGCGAGCGCCTCGCCACCGGGCAGTGCATCGTCGGCGTCGACGCGGGCAAGTTCCCGCCGATACCACGCCTGCAGCAGCGCGCCCGCCTCGTCGAGCCAGGCGCGCTGCGCGCGTTCGAGCTCGTTGCCCTGCGCCACCGAGGCCAGCGTCGCCCAGCCGGTGACCAGCGCCGCGGCGATCATCGCCACCGTCACCGCCACGGCCACCATGACGAAGCCGCCCTCGCGCGCTGCACGCATCGGCAGCCTCAGCCCTGCGCGCTGTGAAACAGCATGTCGAACACGCCGGTCGAAGTCGCACCGGCACCCGGCGTGCCGCGGCAGCGGAAGCGGTCGAAGCCTGCGGCCGTGTCGTTGCTGCCGTTGCACTCCTGCAGCATCTCGAGGATCTGCGCATTGGGGACATTCGCGGCGCGAGTGAAGTAGCGCTGCCCGACCCCGCCGGCCTCGCGCTGGATGGACACCACCACGCCGGCCATGATGTTGCCGACCACGGCATCGCCCCCGGCGTTGAAGTCCGTCGGCTGCATGTACGGCTGCTTCCAGTTGCCGGCAGGAACGTCCACACCGCACCAGGTGTTGGCGGCCACGTTCGCGGCGTTGTCGAACAGGCCGCGGACCTGGCGCGGGATGCAGTTGGTGTTCGCGTTCATGCGCAGCGCCGCATCGCCCACGGTGCGCTGAAAGGCGAGCAGCGCCGCGTTCCGGCTCTGGCCGCCCACGCCGAAGAAATAGCCCACGCCGACCGCGAGCACGAGCAGCACGGCGATGACGATGCCCAGTTCGACCAGGGTGAAGCCGCCGGTGCGGCGGCGAAGTTGCGTGGTTGCAGCAGTCTTGCTCACGATGCCCTCCGGTTGTACAGCAGGTGGACGACCCGGCAGCGCGCGCCGCCGGCAGTTCCGTGCTGCGGGATCGACCCTCAGCTCAGACGTTTCTCAGGCCGATCGCCATGATCGGCCCGTAGGAGAGGAAGAACGCCACGACGATGCCCATTGCCAGCACCAGCATCGAGGCGAAGAACATGACGTCGGCGAGGCGCGCCGACAGGCCGGTGACGTCCTCCTCGAACTCGCGCACCATGCGTTCGAGCTCGTCGGGCACGCGGCCGGACTCGTCAGCGGCGGCCACGTCGGCCGCCACCAGCGGCGGAAAGCCTGCCCGCACCACCGCCTCGCGCATGAACACACCGGTCTGCAGCAGATGCGCGAACCGGGTGAACCAGCCGCGCGTGTCGGCGCGGCGCGCGGCATCGCGCACCACCAGCGCGGCAGCCGCCGGCGGTATGCGCGCGCGCAGCAGCTGGGCAAAGCCGTTCCACAGCCCGGCGAGCTCGGCCTTCACCGCGATCTCGCGCAGCAGCGGCAGCCGCTCGATCATCGCTTTCGCACCCTGCGTGCGCGCGAGCGCGGCAAGCACGACCGGAACGGCGAGGAACAGCGCGAGCGCGACGGCGAAGTGCTCGTTGACCGCGCGCGTGAACTCGAAGTAGTTCGCTGCGAACGGCGGCATGCGCGCCCCCGTGCGCGAGAAGAACTCGAGGGTCTTCGGGGCGGCGACGGTGATCACGACGAACAGGAACACGTAGAGGAAGGCGAACGTGGCGAGCGGCACTGCGAGCACGCGCGCGGTCGCCGTGCGCAGGCTGCGCTGCGCGCGCACGTCCTCGGCGAGCCGGCGCAGCGTCTCGGGCGTGTTGCCGGAGACCTCGGCGGCGCGCACCAGCATGCAGTCGCGGCGTGGAAAGCCGGCAAACGTCATCGCCGCGTGCAGCTCGGCCCCGCCCAGCGTCTGCTGCCGCATCGCCAGTACTGCCTCGCGCAGGCGAGCGTCGCGCAGGATCGCGCGACAACTCTCCAGGGCCTTGGGTGCGGCGGTGGCATTGGCCAGCCGCTGGCCGAGCGAGCGGTAGAAGCGCTCCAGATCGCGCGCATCGAACTGCCGCCACACCCAGTTGCGCAGCGTGGCGCCCAGGTCGAGCGAGACACGCGAGACACGCACCCGGTTGCCCTTGAGCCGCGACCACGCGAAGTCGCGACTGGCGGCGTAGACCACGCCGTGCACCGGCAGGCTGGCGGCGTCGTGGCCGCGGTAGCGGTAGGCGAAGTTCATCGACAGGGAAGCGGGCAGGTGGTTGCGGGGACGCGAGGGCGTCGCAGTGACGGTCGTTGCCGGGCGGGTCGCGGCACGCTCAGTCCGGCGGGTCGGCGACGCGGCGCAGCTCATCGAGCGAGGTCACGCCGCGCGCGACCAGCCGCAGCCCGCAGGCCCACATCGAGCGCGCGCGCGGGACGCCGACGCGGGCGATCTCGCGCGCACTCGCGCCGCGCTCGATCAGCTCGCGCACCTCGCGATCGACATCGAGCAGTTCGTGGATGATTCGCCGGCCGCGATAGCCCGTCCACGCACAGCGCGCGCAGCCGGTCGCGCGACGCGGCCGCCATTCGACGTCGGCGAGAAACGCGGCGCGGCGCTTCTCGGCAGCGGTGTCTGCACGCTCGTCGGCGGCGCTGCAGTCGGCGCACAGCACCTGCACCAGGCGTTGCGCGAGCACGCCCTTGAGCGCCGCCGCGAGATTCTCCGAACTCACTCCGATGTGGCGCAGCCTCGTCACGGCGAGCGCCGCCTCGGTCACGTGCAGCGTGGTGTAGACGAGGTGACCGGTGAACGCCGCCGAGATCACCCGGTTGGCGACCTCGACATCCTCGCGGATCTCGCCGATCAGGATCACGTGCGGGGCCATGCGCAGCGTCGCATTGAGCATGATGCGCACGCCCTCGCCCTCGGAGACGTCTGGCGGCACCTCCATCTGATGCCACATGGAATTGCGGTACTCGATCGGCTTCTCGATCGTGCGGATCGAGCGCTCGATCGGATCGATCTTCTTCATCATCGCGTACAGCGTGGTGGTCTTGCCCGACCCCGTCGGCCCGCAGACGACCACCAGTCCGGTGCTCGACTGGCTGTACTGCAGCAGCGTCTGCTCGACCGACTCGTCGAACCCGAGCGCGTGAAAGTCCGCCTGCTCGGCCTGGCGGTCGAGCACGCGCACCACCGCCTCGCGCTCGCCCTGGCTGCGCCCCTGATTCAACTGCAGGCGAAAGCCGTAGCGCTCGGTGATGTCGGAGAACTCCTCGCGCAGCCCGCCGATCAGGCCGACGTTGGCCTCCTGCGGGGCGCGTGCGAGCGCATCGGCGCTGGAGTTCTCCGACACGAGCTTGTTGAGCACCTTGTCGAACAGCTCCTCGCGCAGTGCCGCAAACAGGTGGCCGACACCGTTGATGTGCAGCTTGACCTTGCCCACTCCGGCCAGTGTCTTGTGCAGGAAGATGTCGCTCGCCCCGGCGTAGCAGGCGTGGCGGATCAACCGGCCGTAGATCCACTCCACGTCGCCGCTGTCGGCGGCGTCGGCGCTGCGATGCAGGCGCTGGTTCGCCTCCCAGCGCGCCACCGCGTCGCGAAACGCCTGCTCGGTGCGCGCAAAGTAGCGCCGGTACAGCGTTTCGATCGTGCGCGCGGAGGCGATCACCACCTCCACCCGGTGCGCTTGCCACGCGGTCTGCGCCTCGAGGATCTTCTCCGGCTCGGACACCGCCACGCGCAGGCGCCCGTCGAGGCGACCGGCCGGGACGTATCCGGCGAAGGCCGCGACCTGCAGTCCCTCCAGTTGCTGCGGATCGATCGCCTCGACGTCGCGCTGGGAGAAGAACGCCCGCCCGTTCTCCGCGGCAAGCGCCTGCGCCATCGTCTCGGCGCTGATCAGGCCGAGATCGAGCACGGTGCGCGTCAGCGAGGTTCCGGTGGCGGCGGCGAACTGCAGCGCGGCGCGGATGTGCGATTCGCGCACACCGAGCCGGCGCAGCCGCTCGTCCATTCCGGCAGCGGCACTCTCCCGGCGCAGGATCTGGGGCAGTGCGCTCACGCTCAGCTCCCGAACACGGTGAGGGTGAACTCGAAGCCGCGCTCGGCCGCGCTGAAGGCGGTGACTGCGACCGGCAGGACGCGAAAGCCCTCGATGTACTCGCGCAGGCCGTCGAGATGAGCGTACGCACCCTTGATCCGCAGGGACACCGCGCGCAGTTGTCCGGCGGAGAATGCGACCGGACGGGCCAGCTCGGCCACCGCGGTCACGCGTGCGCCGCCGCCGGCGCCAGCGACCGCCAGACTCTCCAGCACCACCGCAGCCTCGACGCGCCGCCCCATCGCCGAGGCGACCGTCTCGGCAAGGGCGTGTTCGAGGCTCTTGCCCGCGTGCGGGTCTTCGCCGCTCGCGCGGGCGACGTCGCGCACACGCGCGGCCAGCGCTGCCACGGCCTGCGCCTCGGCTTGCGCTGCGCGTGCCTGTGCCTGCGCCTCAGCCGCCCGTGACTGCTGCCCGCGCGCGACGGACACGCTAGCGAGGCAGAACGCGAGCAAGAGCGGAATCAGGATTTTCGCAGCGAATGACGAGCGAGACTTCATTCAACGCTCCCGTGGTGTTGAGGCTGGCACGCACGCAGCCGGCAGGGGGTTCGATCGCGAGCACCGCGGCGAGCCGTGACGCTTCGGTGGCGGCGTGGACGCTGGGACGGTTGTCGAAGGTGAGCCGTGCCCGGGCAAACGGGACACTCACCGTGTAGTCGGTCGCGCCAGCGCGGCTGTCGATGCTCACCCGCGCCCCGGGGCGCCAGAGCACGCTCGCGCGATCGAGCGTGGCCGCCGCGTCGAGGCCGATCTCGCGCGCGAGCGCG
>CANGUQ010000204.1 GCA_947456915.1 Betaproteobacteria bacterium | reverse complement strand
GTGCGCGCGGTGCGCAGCCGCAGCGGCCGACCCTGCCCGCCGCAGCCAATAGCGGCTACAGTTCGACCCTCGGCGACAGCGGCATCCGACAAGCCCGCTGCGCTTCGCGCGAGGAGGAGTCGATGGGGGTTCGTCTGGAGGCCGGATGGCCGTTGCCCGCCCTGCGGGCGGTCGCAGTCGCTGCGGCGGCTCTGGCGGGAACGCTGCCGGTGCACGCGCAGGAGTTTCCGTCGCGCGCGCTGCGCTGGATCGTGCCGGTACCTCCGGGCAGCACCAACGATCTGATCTCGCGCCTGGTCGCCGGCAAGCTGTCGGAGGCGCTCGCCCAGCCGGTGCTGGTGGACAACCGCCCGGGCGGCGCGTTCGTGATCGCGAGCGAGATCATCGCGCGCGCGGCGCCCGACGGCCACACCGTGGGCACGCTGCTCACGCCGCACGTGGTCAATCCGTTCGTGATGAAGAACCTGCCCTACGACACGCTGCGCGACTTCACGCCGGTGTCGAACATGGCGATCGTGCCCGGGCTGCTGGTCGTGCATCCGTCGGTGCCGGCAACCGGTCTGAAGGAGCTGATCGCCCACGCCAAGGCGCGGCCCGGTGTGCTCAACTACGGCGTTCCGGGGGCGCTCACCTCGGGTCATCTGTCGATCGAGATGCTGAAGGTCGCCGCGGGCATCGACGTGACCTTCATCCCGTACAAGGGCGGTGCGCCGGCGATCGCCGATCTGATCGCTGGCAACATCCAGCTGCTGGTGGCGGGTCCGCCGGGACTGCTGCCGCACGTGAAGGCGGGACGGATGCGTGCCATCGCCACCACCGCGGCCCGACGCTCGCCGGGCATGCCCGACATGCCCACCTTCGCCGAGTCCGGCCTGCCGGGCTACGACACCTACGAGTGGTACGGGGTGTTCGCGCCGGCGAAGATTCCGCCCGCGGCGCTGGACCGGCTCGGGCGCGAGGTTGCGCGCATCGTCCGGCTGCCCGATCTGACCGAGCGGCTGGGCGCGCAGGGGGCGATCCCGGTCGGTGACACGCCGGCGGAGTTCGCTGCATTCATCCGGCGCGAGATGCAGGTGTGGGGCAAGATCGCGCGCCAGGTCGGTCTGCGGCCGGATTGACTCCGATGTCCGGTACGCAGCGCCGGCGGCTCGCGCGCGCAGCGCTCGCGCTGGCGGCCGGCAGCCTCGTCGGCATCGCAGCCGCGCCGGTACCTGCGCAGGGGACGTTCCCGGACAAGCCGCTGCGCGTGGTGGTGCCGTTTCCCGCTGGCGGTGCTGCGGACATCGTCGCGCGGCAGTTCACCGCGCGCATGGCCGAGGCGCTGGCACAGCCGATCGTGGTCGACAACCGCGGCGGCGCGGGGGGTGCGATCGGCGCCGAGAACATCGCGCGCTCGCCTGCAGATGGGCATCACCTGCTGTTCGCTTCCTCCAGCGTGCTGTCGATCAACCCGCACCTGGCGGCGAAGGCGCCGTACGACGTGCTGCGCAGCTTCACGCCGATCGTGCTGATCGGACACGCGCCGAACGTGCTGGTCGTGCATCCGTCGGTGCCGGCGAGGACGGTGAAGGAGCTCATCGCGCTCGCGCGCGCGCGTCCCGACGCGCTCGCCTATGCCTCCAACGGCATCGGCACGCTGAGCCATCTGACCGGCGAGCTGTTCGTCCAGCGTGCGGCAGTGAAGATGCTGCACGTGCCGTACAAGGGCGCGGCACCGGCCACCGTCGACACGGTGGCGGGCAACGTGTCGGTGCTGTTCGCCGCCTTTCCCAGCGTGTCCGCACAGGTGCGCACCGGACGGCTGCGCGCGCTCGCGGTGACCAGTGCGCGGCGCATCGCGATCGCGCCGGAACTGGCGACGGTGGCCGAGGCGGGCCTGCCCGGCTTCGAGTCGAGCCAGTGGTGGGGCCTGTACGGTCCCGCCGGCCTGCCGCCGGCGATCGTCGATCTGCTCAATGCGGCGGCGAACCGGGTGCTCGGTGGGGAGGAGATCCGCAAGTCGCTCGCGCTCGAAGGCGCGACGCCGGCTGGCGGGCCGGCATCGGCGCTGGCCGCGTATCACCGCGCCGATCTGGAGCAGTGGGGCAAGGTGATTGCCCGCGCCAACATCAAGGAGCCGTGAGCATGAGCGAAGGACGCACCGCAGACCCGGGCATCGAGGCGCCGCCGCCGGTGACGATGCAGCTGGCGCAGTTTGCCGCCGGCCTGGAGCACCGCGGGCTGCCGCGGGCGGTGCGTGCGGCGCTGACCGGCGCGCTGCTTGACTACCTGCGCGTGGCCTCGCTTGGCGCGCGCATGCCGTGGAGCGGATGGGCACTGCAGCTCGCCCGCGAGCTGGGCGGTCATGGCCGCGCCGGCGTGCTGTTCTCGCGCGAGCACACCGATCCGGAGCGCGCGACGCTGGTCAATGCGACCTATGCCGGCAGCATCGATGCCGACGACGTGCACGTGGGCTCGATGCTGCATCCGGGCTGCGTGGTCATCTCCGCGGCACTGGCGATGGGGCAGGCACGCGCGGCGAGCGGCGCACGCGTGCTGGCGGCGATCGCTGCCGGCTACGAGACGATGATCCGCATCGGACTCGCCCTGCAGCCGAGCCACTTCCGCCGCGGTTTCCAGAGCACGGCGACCTGCGGCGTGTTCGGCGCGGCCACCGCCGCCGCCTGCGTCACCTTCAACGGCGCCGACCGGACGCTGCGCATCGCGCAGGCGCTCGGGCTCGCCGCGTCGTTCAGCGGTGGGCTCACCCAGTTCTACCACTCGGGGTCGACGGTCAAGCGCATCCACGCCGCACACGCTGCGCGCGAGGGCGTGCACGCGACCTTGCTCACCGAGGCGGGCTTCAGCGGTCCCACCGACATCCTGGAGGGCCGCGACGGTTACGCGCGCGCCTACGCCGACGGCCACGACTTTGATCGTGCACTGGTGGCACTGGGCGAGCGCTGGCGGCTGCTCGAGACAGCAGTCAAGCCGCACGCGTGCAGCGCGCGCGTGCTGGCGGCGATCGAGGCCACCGCAGGGCTGTGCCGCGAGCACGGCATCGACGCGGGCGCAGTCGAGCAGGTGCGCGTGGGCATCCCGCGCATCATCCAGGGGCGCCTCACGGTGGGCAGCCCGGCCGACATCCAGGCCGCGCAGATGAGTCTGCCGTTCTGCGTCGCGATGGTGCTGGACAAGGGCGCGGCGCTGGCGCCGGGGTTCGTGCTCAACGTCGAGGACTTCGCCGCAGCGCTCGATCGCGCGCCGGTGCGCGCTCTGGCGCAGCAGGTGCAGTGCGTGCTCGATCCCGATGCCGAGCGGGTGAGTACCGAACAGTCGGTCGGGGCACGGGTGATCCTGCGCCTGCGCTCGGGCGAGCAGTTCGAGCGCTTCATCGAGGCACCGCAGGGCGCGGCCTCGCGTCCGTTCACGCTCGACGATCACTTCGCGCGCTGCGAGCAGGAACTCGCACGCCGGCTCGCACCGGGCGCGCTGGCAGCAATGCTCGACGAAGTGCGTGCCTTCGATCGTGCTCCGGCCGTCGATCGACTGATGGAACTGCTCGCCGGCGGCTGAACGGTGACAACGGCGCAGCCGGTCGCGGTGCGCCGTGTCCACCTGCCGGCCTGCGCGCGATGCGCGTACTGCCGGGCGGTCACCGGGCGCAGGCCGCGCGCCGCAGCCGGCTAGACCGGCCGCGTGCCGGTCACCGGCACCACGCGGATGCCGTCGCCGGGACGCAGACCGTGCGTGATGCCGGTCGCCGGTGTCGGCGACTGCAGCACGATGTTCAGGTGGTTCGGGAAATGGCACTCGTCGAAGCCCGCTACCGTGCCGAGCAGACCGGCAGCGCTCTCGATGCGATCGCCGGTGACCAGTACGCCCGGCTCGTCGAACACGACGAAGCCGAGATACCAGCAGCGATCGACGCTGCGCCCGGGTCCGGCGCCGGCTTCGTCGGTGACGATGAGTTCATGCACCTCGCCGCTGCGGATGCAGCGGGTGGGCGCGGCGATCAGCGCGAAGCCGCGATCGTTGCGCTGCAGGTCCATCACCCCGAGCACGCGCGCGCCGAACGTCGCGCGCAGGATGCGCGGCACGCCGAAGCTGCCGTCGGCGAACGGGTCGCCCGACTTCGCCGCGCTCATGCTGCATCCGGCAGCAGGGCGTTCGCGTCCGCCAGCTGCTCGAGCGTCTCGATCCGCGCGGCCAGTGTGCGCTGCTGCGCCGTGGCGAGCGGTCGCACCCCGCGGCCGAAGCACTCGGCGAACTTCGCGGCGATTGCCGCGTCGGACAGCGGCGCAGCGTCGCTGCCGGGCACGTGTTCGACGCGCAGTGCGAGCGTGCCGTGGCGGCGGCTCGTCACGCGCAGGGCGATCGGGCCGCGCGTGCCGGTGTACGTCGGATCGACCACCACGCGCACCTTTGCCGCCTCGCGCAGGATCAGCGGGTCGCGCGCGGCCTCCGCCTCGATTTCGGCGAGCCCGAGCCGGCGGCGCACCAGGGCGCAGGCGAGCGAGTAGCGGATGCTGAACTGCGCGGCCACCTGCGCGTCCTCGGCCGGGTCGTAGACGGCGCCGACGATGCGATCGATGTACGGGCTCACCGTCACTTCGATCGCCGTCACGTCGGCGGGCTGCAGGTCGTGGCGCTGCGCGAGCTCGATCATGCCGGCGATCGCAGTGTGATTGCAGCCGCAGCTCGGGTAGGCCTTGATCGACAGCGCGTCGCTGTCGAAGCGCGTGCCCAGCGCCGCGAGCACACGCGCCGGATCCCCGGGCTGGTACAGCGCGTACAGCCCGCACTCGCCCTCGAAGATCTGCGCCGGTGCGGTGAGACCCTGCCGCGCGAGTCGGGCGGCGAGAATCCCCGCCTGTGCGGGAAACGACGCGAGCAGGCGTTTGGCGAGCGTGGGCTCGATGTTCGCCTGCTGTGTGCCGCCAGCCTGCAGGAAAGCGAGACCCAGCGCGTGGCGCGTGGCGGTCGCATCGAGTCGCAGCACGCGCGCGGCGGCGGCGGCGGCGCCCAGTGCTCCGACCACCGAGGTGTAGGCGAAGCCGCGGTGCGGCGGCGTGAACGAGGCGCCGATCCGGCACATCAGATCGCAGCCGGCGACCAGCGCGCACAGCAGGTCGGCGCCGCTTGCTCGCGTCGCCTGTGCCAGCGCGAGGGCCACCGGAAGCACGACGATGTTCACGTGTACCGGTGCATCCCGGCCGAGGCTGTCGTAGTCGAGCGCCGAGGCGAACGCGGCGTTGACGAATGCCGCTTCCGCCGCCGGCAGGCGCGTGCCGTGGCCCCAGACCGTCGCGCCCTCGGCCTGCGGCGCGAACATCGCGTGCACCTCGCTGCAGCCCGGCGCATCCGAGCCGGCCCACGCCACCGCGAGCGTGTCGTGCAGGAACAGACGCGCGCGCGCGAGCGTCGGTGCCGGAATGTGCGCGAGCTGCAGGTGTGCGACATGTGCCGCCAGCGCGGCCGACACGCTGACCGGAGCGCGATCCTCGGGTGCGTCCCCGCTGCCGCGCGGATCGGGCCCTGCCGGCACGGCGGGGGCGGACGGGCGCGCGCGGTCGTTGTCCGGAGGCGGGGTCATCGTGCGGGTGGGGCGCAAGCGGGGGGCGAATGCGGCGTGAGGATGGCGCACGCGGCGTGCGCACGCCGCCGATCGGGCGCGTGGTCCGCGCGCCGGCACCGGTGTACTCGGCGCAGCGCCAGCTGCGACTCTACCCGCAACCGGGCACGGCCGTGCGCAGGTTGACGCGGCACTGTAAACCCTGCACTACAATGCCGGCACGCATGGTGTCGTCTCTTCCACCGACCCTTCACGGACCCGCGCATGGCTGCAGTGTTCCCTTTCTCCGCGATCGTCGGCCAGGACGAGATGAAGCTCGCGCTGCTGATCGCCGCGATCGATCCGAGCGTGGGCGGAGTGCTGATCTTCGGCGATCGCGGCACCGGCAAGTCGACTGCGGTACGCGCGCTGGCGGCGCTGCTGCCGACGATGCGCGCGGTGATCGGCTGCCCGTACGGCTGTGATCCGCAGCGCACCGCCGGCCTGTGCGCAGCCTGCACCGGCACGACGCGAACTGCCGGCGCGGCAGGGGTAGCCACGGCGAAGGGTGCACGAGCAGCCGCCGCGGCTGCGGATGCCGCCTCGCCGAAGAGCCACGCGGTGCCGGTGCCGGTGGTCGATCTGCCGCTGGGCGCCACCGAAGACCGCGTGGTCGGCGCGCTCGATCTGGAGCGGGCGCTCGCGCAGGGGGTGAAGGCGTTCGAGCCGGGCCTGCTCGCGCGGGCCAATCGCGGTTTCCTCTACATCGACGAGGCCAATCTGCTGGAGGATCACCTGGTCGATCTGCTGCTCGACGTGGCCGCCTCGGGGGAGAACGTGGTCGAGCGCGAGGGGCTGTCGATCCGGCACCCGGCGCGCTTCGTGCTGGTGGGCAGCGGCAACCCCGAGGAGGGCGAACTGCGTCCGCAGCTGCTCGACCGCTTCGGCCTGTCGGTGGAAGTGAAGACGCCCGGCGACCTGCCCACGCGCATCGAGGTCGTGCGTCGACGCGATGCGTTCGAGCGCGATCCGGCGGCGTTCGTCGAGCACTGGCGCAAGGAAGACGCGAAGCTGCGCCGGCGGCTCCCCGCGGCGCGCGAGCGCCTGCCGGGCGTGAAGGTGCCCGACCGGGTGCTCGAACAGGCCGCCGGCCTGTGCATGCAGCTGGGCACCGACGGCCTGCGTGGCGAGCTCACGCTGATGCGGGCGGCACGCGCGCTGGCAAGCTTCGACGGCGACGACGAGGTCGGTGACGCCCAGCTGCGGCGGGTGGCGCCGCCGACGCTGCGCCACCGGCTGCGCCGCAATC
>CANGUQ010000203.1 GCA_947456915.1 Betaproteobacteria bacterium | reverse complement strand
TAGCGCGCGGCTCGTCGCCGGGCGGTGCGAGCCCGCCGTCCCCGGCGAGCGCGGACGCTGCGCCGGCAGACTCGGCAGCTGCCGCGAGGTCCCGCGCGGCAGGCGGCTCGTGACGCCGTGGTTCAGGCAAGGGAAGGCGAGCCCGCCGATACGGTCATCACCTCGAAGCCGGTCTCGGTCACCAGCACGGTGTGTTCCCACTGCGCGGACAGGCTGTGGTCCTTGGTCACGATCGTCCAGCCGTCCGCGAGCTGGCGGATGGACGGCTTGCCGGCGTTGATCATCGGTTCGATGGTGAAGATCATGCCCGCCTCCAGCCGCAGGCCGGTGCCCGGGCGGCCGTAGTGCAGCACCTGCGGCTCCTCGTGGAAGCGTCTTCCGATTCCGTGCCCGCAGAACTCGCGCACGACGCTGAAGCCATGGCCCTCTGCGAGCGACTGGATCGCGTGCCCGATGTCGCCAAGTGTCGCGCCGGCGCGTACCTGCCGTATGCCGGCCCACATGCAGGCGTGGGTGAGCTCGCACAGGCGCCGCGCCTGGATCGACGGTTCGCCGACATAGAACATGCGGCTGGTATCGCCGTGGAAACCGTCCTTGATCACCGTCACGTCGATGTTGACGATGTCGCCGCCGCGCAGCTTCCTGTCCCCGGGTACGCCGTGGCACACCACGTGATTGACCGAGGTGCAGATCGACTTCGGATACGGCGAGTAGCCCGGCGGCGCGTAGTTGAGCGGCGCCGGCACCGCCTGCTGCACGTTGACGATGTAGTCGTGGCACAGGCGGTCGAGTTCGTCGGTGGTGACGCCGGCCTGCACGTGGGGGGTGATGAAGTCGAGCACTTCCGAGGCGAGGCGCCCGGCGGTGCGCATTGCGGCGATCTCATCGGCAGTCTTCAACGCGACGGAGGGCTTGCGGGGCGGTGGCTGGAGCATGGCCTGGCTTGCGGATCGGGGAACGTTGCGGGGGAGGGTCGGGGAGCGTCGTTTCGGCTCGGGCGGCGCCTCGCGCGAGCGAGGCGCGTGGGCGTCAGGGAGAGGTCGGTCGGGCCCGCGGTGGCGCAGCGGTTCGATCCAGCCAGGCGGGTCTGCCGGTTGCAGCAGTCACGGCAATTGCGGAAACTGTGATGTTTTCGGGACGGACGGCAGACCGGAGCAGTCGGGAGGTCCGGGACGATGTCGGCGTGGCGACATAAAATTGCGTGGAATCGTTTCGCATCATCCCGGCGATGAGACGCGCACCGCCCGTGAACGCCTCCCGGACGCCGGAAGCCGATCCGCGCGCTGGTCCCGTCAACTTCGCTATGGTACCCTTTCGGGTTAACTGATGGCTCGTTTCGTGACGGGCGAAACCGGGCTGCACGCGGTGCCACGGGAACCTCCGGACAGGTGCGGAGGTTCGCGGGACAGGCTGCGCGTGCAGGCGGGTGTCGTCGCGCGCACGCTGTCAGTTGTCGTTCCCGCGTCGGCGCACGGCGCCGGCGGGGTGTTGTCGTGCCCACGCAGTTCATCTCTCACACGCTCCCGTCCAAGGGTGCTTGGCAGTCCCGGCAGTGCGGCAGGTTGTCGCACGGCAGCAGCTGGCGGGACACGTCGAGGCAGTCGGAGCGTGGCGGATCAACCCTCAGGAGCCCGCTTCATGTCAGTCACCATGCGCAGCATGCTCGAGGCCGGAGTGCATTTCGGCCACCAGACCCGTTACTGGAACCCCAAGATGGCTCCGTACATCTTCGGGCACCGGAACAAGATCCACATCATCAACCTCGAAAAGTCGATCGTCATGTACGACGAGGCGATGAAGTTCGTGCGCAAGCTTGCGTCGAACAAGGGGACGATCCTGTTCGTCGGCACGAAGCGCCAGGCGCGCGAGATCGTGCGCGAGGAAGCCACGCGCGCCGGGGCTCCGTTCGTCGACCATCGCTGGCTCGGCGGCATGCTGACCAATTTCAAGACGGTGAAGGGCTCGATCAAGCGCCTGCGCGACCTCGAGACGATGGTCGCCGAGGGCAACGCCGAGAAACTCTCGAAGAAGGAGGCGCTGACGTTCCAGCGCGATCTCGAGAAGCTCGAGCGCAGCCTGGGCGGCATCAAGGACATGAACGGCCTGCCGGACGCGATCTTCATCATCGACGTCGGCTATCACAAGATCGCCGTGCAGGAGGCGAAGGTGCTGGGCATCCCGGTGATCGCGATCGTCGACAGCAACAACTCCCCTGACGGCGTCCACTACGTGATCCCGGGCAACGATGACTCCAGCAGCGCCGTTCGCCTGTACGAGCGGGGGGTCGCCGATGCGATCCTCGAAGGTCGCAGCCAGTCCATCCAGGAGATCGTCAGCGACGAGTTCGTCGAGGTCGAGGAAGCCGGGGAGGAGGCAGCGGCCGGCTGAGCGCCCGGTATTCCGGGCTGCACGCGGTGCCGGACGGCCCCGCGTGCAGCCCGCAGTCAAGCACTCGGCACTGCGCCGGGGCGCCTCTGATGCAGAGGCTTCCCCGCTGGCGCGGCAGGGTGCCATCCGATGCAGCTCGCGCGGCCATTGGCGCCGCCGGGGAATTCGAACCGAAGGGAAGGTAAGTCCATGGCCGAGATCACCGCTGGCATCGTGAAGGCCCTGCGCGAGAAGACCGACGCGCCGATGATGGAATGCAAGAAGGCGCTGACCGAAGCGGGCGGCGACATGGCACGGGCAGAGGAAATCCTGCGCGTGAAGCTCGGCAACAAGGCCTCCAAGGCGGCCGGCCGGGTCGCTGCCGAGGGCGTGGTCGGCGTCCACGTGTCCGGCGACGGCAGGCTCGCCGCGATCGTCGAGATCAACTGCGAGACCGACTTCGTTGCCAAGAACGACGACTTTCTCGCGTTCGCGCGCGCGTGCGCCGAGCTCGTGGCCGACAAGGCTCCGGCCGACGTTGCCGCGCTGTCGCAGCTTGCGCTGCGCGGAACGACGGTCGAGGCCGTTCGCGCCGAACTGGTCGGCCGCATCGGCGAGAACATGTCGCTGCGCCGCTTTGCCAGGATCGAGGCCCAGGGACGGATCGCCACCTACGTCCACGGCGGCGCGAAGATCGGCGTGGTCGTCGACGTCGCCGGCGGTGACGAAGCACTGGCGAAGGACATCGCGATGCACATCGCCGCTACCAAGCCGGTGTCGCTCGGGCGCGACGAAGTCCCTGCCGAACTGATCGAGCGCGAGCGCTCGATCGCGGCGCAGAAGGCCGCCGAGTCGGGCAAGCCGCCGGAGATCGTCGCGAAGATGGTCGAAGGCACGGTGCAGAAATTCCTGAAGGAAGTCACGCTGCTCGGCCAGCCGTTCGTGAAGGACGACAAGCAGACGATCGAGCAGTTGCTGAAGTCGAAGTCGGCCGCGGTGAAGCGCTTCGTTCTGTTCGTCGTCGGCGAGGGCATCGAGAAGAAGCAGGTGGACTTCGCAGCGGAAGTCGCGGCTGCCGCAAAGGGAGTCTGAGCCTCAGATGAACGAAGTCCTGGTCGCCGGCACCGCCGGTAAGCCAGCCGCGTCCTCGCCTGCGCCGGCTGCCGGCGGGCGTGCCGGCTACCGTCGCATCCTGCTCAAGCTGTCGGGCGAGGCGCTGATGGGGCCGGACCAGTTCGGCATCAACCGGCCGACCATCGCCCGCATCGTCGAGGAAATCGTCGAGGTGGTGCGCCTCGGAGTGCAGACCGCGGTGGTGATCGGCGGGGGCAACATCTTCCGCGGCGTGGCGCCGGGCGCAGCCGGCATGGACCGCGCCACCGCCGACTACATGGGCATGCTCGCCACGATCATCAACGCGCTTGCCCTGCAGGACGCGCTGCGCAAGGCGGGCGTGGAGACGCGCGTGCAATCGGCGCTGACCGTCGAGCAGGTGGCCGAGCCCTACATCCGCGGCAAGGCGATGCGCTATCTCGAGGAAGGGCGGGTGGTGATCTTCGCCGCCGGCACCGGCAATCCGTTCTTCACCACCGACACCGCCGCCGCCCTGCGCGGCATGGAGATGGGGGTGGACGTGGTACTCAAGGCAACCAAGGTCGACGGCATCTACACCGACGATCCGCAGGTCCACCCCGACGCGGTGCGCTACGACACGCTCACCTTCGACGAGGCGGTGATCAAGCAGCTCAAGGTGATGGACGCCACCGCGCTCACGCTGTGCCGCGACCAGAAGCTGCCGATTCGCGTGTTCAGCATCTTCAAGGCAGGCGCGCTCAGGCGTGTCGTCTGCGGCGAGAACGAGGGCACGCTGGTGCATTCCTGAGCAGCGGAGGCTAGACGATGATTCCCGAGATCAAGAAGGGCGCGGAGCAGAGGATGGTGAAGAGCGTCGAGGCGCTCAAGGCCGACCTCGGCAAGGTGCGTACCGGTCGCGCGCACGCCGGCATCCTCGATCACATCCAGGTCGACTACTACGGCTCGCCGACGCCGCTGTCGCAGGTGGCGAACGTGACGCTGATCGACGCGCGCACGATCGGCGTGACGCCGTGGGAGAAGAAGATGGCCTCGGTGATCGAGAAGGCGATCCGCGACTCCGACCTCGGCCTCAATCCGTCCACGACCGGCGATCTCGTGCGGGTGCCGATGCCCGCGCTCACCGAGGAGCGGCGGCGAGATCTGATCAAGGTGGTGCGCGGCGAGGCCGAGGACGCCCGGATCGCGGTGCGCAACGTGCGCCGCGACGCCAACGCCGAGCTGAAGGCGCTGCTCAAGGACCGCAAGATCGCCGAGGACGACGAGCGACGCGCCCAGGACGACGTACAGAAACTGACCGACCGGTTCATCGCCGAGATCGACAAGCTGCTGCAGGTGAAGGAATCCGAACTGCTGGCGGTGTGATCGATGAGGCACGAGTCGCAGGCCAACGTGGTGAACCTCGATCAGGGGGCCGTTCCGCGCCACGTCGCCATCATCATGGACGGCAACGGTCGCTGGGCGCGCCGGCGGCACCTGCCGCGCATCGCGGGCCATCGCAAGGGCGCGCAGGCGGTGCGCGCGACGGTGCAGGCGTGCGGCGAGATCGGCATCGAGTACCTGACGCTGTTCGCGTTCAGCAGCGAGAACTGGCGCCGGCCGGCGGACGAGGTTTCGGCACTGATGACCCTGTTCGCACGCGCGATCGAGGACGAGCTCTCGCGCCTGCACGAGCACGGCGTGCGTTTTCGCGTCATCGGTGATCGGTCCCGCTTCGAGCCCCGGCTGCAGCAGCTGATCAGCGATGCCGAGCAGCTGACTGCCGGCAACCGGCGCCTGGTGCTGACCATCGCGGCCAATTACGGCGGTCGCTGGGACGTGGCGCAGGCGGTGAACCGGCTGCTCGCTGAGCGCGCTCGCAGCGGAATCGCGCTCGACGCGCCGGTCGACGAGTCCGATCTGCAGCCTTTTCTCTCGCTCGCCGATGCCCCCGAGCCCGACCTGTTCATACGCACCGGGGGCGAGACACGCATCAGCAACTTCCTGCTCTGGCAGCTTGCCTACACCGAGCTGTGGTTCACCGAGACGCTGTGGCCTGACTTCGGCGCGGCCGACGTGAGTGCCGCGGTGGCTTCGTTCCGCAGCCGTGAACGCCGCTTCGGTCGCACCAGCGAGCAGCTGCGGGTCGCTGGCGAAGTCGAGTCGCCGCCGCTTGCGGCGCAGGCCGCCGGCGCGCGCTGACTTGCGTCCGGGCCGCAGTGGTGGGGCCGGCGCAGCGCGCGTGCGCTGCGCACCGACGGCCGCAACGCAGAGGATGGTCTGGTGCTAGCGCAGCGGATCGCGACCGCGCTGGTGCTGCTGGCGCTGTGCCTGTTCGCGCTGTGGTGGGCGCCGCCGTGGGTCTGGCTCGCGCTGGTGGCGCTGCTCGGATTCGTCGCTGCGCAAGAGTGGTCCCGGCTGATCCGCGCTTCGACGGTGCAGTCCGTGTCCCTGTGCGCGGCGGTCACGCTCACCGCGGCCGCGCCCGGGCTCGGTGCGCCGCTGCCCTGGCTGGCTGCGCTGTGGGCGCTGGCGGCACTGATGTGGGGGCTGGTCGTGCCGGCGCTGCTCGCGCGCGGTACGCCGCTGCGCAAGGGGGGCGTGGTGCTGGCTTGGCTGGTGCTGGGTCCGATGGCGGCTGCGCTGGTCTGGCTGGGCCGGATGCCGGACCTGCTGCTCGCGCTGATGGCCGTGGTGTGGATCGCCGATACCGGCGCCTACTTCGTCGGCCGCCGGTTCGGCCGCCACAAGCTCGCGCCGACGGTGAGTCCGGGCAAGTCGTGGGAAGGCGTGGCGGGCGGCGTACTGGCGGTAGGCCTGTACGTGCTGGCGCTGCAGTGGACCGCGATCGGTGCCGGCGGACCGCTGGCGGGTGCGGCGGGCGCAGTCCTCGCCCTCGCGCTGACCGCGCTGAGCGTGCAGGGCGACCTGTTCGAGTCGATGCTCAAGCGCCAGGCCGGGGCCAAGGACAGCGGGACGCTCCTGCCCGGACACGGTGGTGTGCTCGACCGGGTGGACGGCCTGACCGCGACGCTGCCGGTGGCCGCACTGGCGGTGTACTTCAGCTGAGGATCCGGTGATGAGTTCGACGCGAACGGCGAACGTGCATGGGATGGCCGGCGACGGCCCGGCCACGGCAGGCGATGCGCCGGCCGCCGGGGTCAGCGTGCTGGGGGCGACCGGCACCATCGGCGTGAACACGCTCGACATCGTGCGGCGCCATCCCGGGCGCTTCCGGGTGATCGCGCTCACCGCTGCGCGCCAGGTCGAACGCCTGTACGAACAGTGCGTCGAGTTCCGGCCGCTGCTCGCAGTACTGGGCGCCGAGGCGGACGCCGCGCACCTGCGCGCGCGCCTGCGTGCGGCCGGCGTCGCCACCGAGGTCGCCGCCGGCGAGCAGGCGCTGCT
>CANGUQ010000202.1 GCA_947456915.1 Betaproteobacteria bacterium | reverse complement strand
GCCGCGGTCCCTGCGACGTCACCGGCCCACTCGCGCTGTGGATCCTTCAGGTGCGCCCCACCGAAGCGCAGGCGCGGAAACTCGCGACCCTGCGTGCCGTCGGCGCGTTCGACCGTCTCCTTCTGGAACGCCACGGTCGACAGCGGAGCGGAATAGGTGCGCTCGCGCCGCTCGCGCAGCTGCGCGGCGAGCAGATCGAGCACGCTGAGCACCTCCACCGCGTAGGCCCTGCCAGGCGTGGGCGCTGCGGCGGCAGCCGTCGCGGCGGGCTTCGTCGCTGCGGGCGCACCGACGCCCGAACCGGTTGCAGCCGGCGCGCCGCTCGCCTTGCCCACTGCCGGTGACAGGTTCGGCAGCGCGAGGCGAAAGTGCAGCGAGTCGAGGATGCCGATGACGAGAAAGACGCCGAGGACGACCGCTGCGGCGCTGCCCGCCGCGCTGCGGAATACCTTGCCCCACGACTGGCGCAGCAGCGGAGAGCGCCACGCCATCGTCGCCAGCGCGCACAGTACCGCGAGCAGCAGCCAGATCAGTGCGTCGGTCCACAGCACCACGACCCGGAAGCCGTCGAACTCGAACCAGCCGGGGGAGACCGTGGGCGTACTCATCCGAGACGCACCCGCGGGTCGACCAGCGCGTAGGACAGATCGGTCAGCACCAGCCCGACGATGTAGAGCACCGAGCCGAGGAACACCATCGCACGCACCACGGCGAAGTCCTGCCCGTTGATCGCGTCGATCGTGTAGCTCCCCAGACCGGGAATGCCGAAGAACGACTCGTAGAGCAGGCTGCCGAGAAACAGCGACGGGATCACCACCACCACGCCGGTGAGGATCGGAATCAGCGCGTTGCGCAGCACGTGACCGAACAGCACGCGCATCTCGGACAGCCCCTTCGCGCGCGCGGTGCGCACGTACTCCTTGTCCATCTCCTCGAGGAAGATCGTGCGGTACCAGCGCGCGCTCGCGCCGATGCCGGCGATGACACCGATGACCACCGGCAGGATCAGGAACGGAATCATCGGCGGCCCGTCGGCGAACCCCGAGATCGGCGCGAGTCGCCAGACCTTGCTCACCAGGTACTGGCCGCCGATGATGTAGAACATCGCCGAGATCGACATCAGCGCGACGCAGACCACGACCCCGGCCAGATCGAGCGCGCTGTAGCGGAAGAACACGAGCAGCAGCGCCACGCAGACGTAGACGGCGAGTCCGAGCAGGAATACCGGAATCGCGATCGCCAGGCTCGGACCCATGCGCTCGACGATCTCGCGGCCGATGTCACGCCCGTCGTCGGCGGTGCCGAAGTCGAACACGAACAGCCGCACCGACTTGTCGAAGAAGATCGTGTCGGTGAAGCGCGCGATGCCGGCCGCCTCGGCGTTGACGAACAGCGGCCTGTCGTAGCCGCGCTCGCGCTTCCAGTCGGCGATCGCCTCCGGCGTCACCCGCTTCACCCCCAGCTGCATGCGCGCCATGTCGTCGGGCGTGTTCACGACGAAGAACAGCGAGAACGTGAGCAGGTTGACCCCGATCAGGATCGGGATCGCGTACAGCACCCGGCGCAGCAGCCAGGCGCCCATCAGTGCGGCGACTGCGCGTGGGACGAACCGCTGGCTGCGGCCGCGCCGCGCGAGGGCTCGACCTGCGCGACGTCCAGCGGTGTGCGTCCGAGCCGCTGCTCGCGTCGCCGCCAGCCCAGCCACGCCGGCAGGACCAGAGCAACCACGCCCAGTCCGGCGAGCCCCAGCGGCCACAGTTGCGGCTCGTTCCACGTCGCCTGTGCGCGTGCACGTGCCGCACCGTCGATGCGGTGATACTTCAGTTCGTTCTGCGCCATCGAGTTGGGCTTGCTGTTGGCGAGCCACGCGTGGCGCAGCGTGAAGTCGACCGGGTGGAAGCCCCACACCCACGGTGCGTCGTGGCGCAGGATCTCGACCATGCGGTCGATCACCTGCTGGCGCGCGGGACCGTCGTCCATCCCCTTCATCTGCTCGAACAGGCGGTCGTACTCGGCGTTGGCGTAGTTCGACGAGTTGTTGCCGTCGCGTCCGGCCTTCGCCTCCGGCCCGTAGAGCAGGAACAGGAAGTTCTCCGGATCGGGATAGTCGGCGTGCCAGCCGAGAAAGAACAGCTGGACGTTGCCCTGGCGCAGTTGCGCCTGAAAGCGGTTCCAGTCGGTCACCCGCGGCACCAGCTGCACGTCGATCTTCGCCAGCTGCCGCACGTACCACTCGATCCGCGAGCGCGCGCCCGGACTGCCGCCGGTGGTGTCCAGGTTGAGCACCAGCGGCTGCCCGGTCTTCGCATCGCGGCCGTTCGGGAAACCGGCCTCGGCGAGCAGCCGCTTCGCTTCGGCGACCGACCTGCGCCGCGCCGCACCGTCCACCCATTCGTACATGTAGCGGTTCAGGCCGGCCTCGCCGTCGCGAAAGCCGATGATGCCCGGCGCGATCGGCCCCTGGGCCGGAATCGCCCGGCCATTGCGGAACACGGAGATGAACTCTTCCTGGTCGATCGCGATCGACACCGCGTGACGCAGCTTGCGCGCGCGCTCGCGCGCCTCCGGGCTCGCCTTGTCCGAGGAGCCCACGACGGTGTCGTTCCAGTTGAAGCCCAGATAGAAGATCGTCGTCGCGACCGAGGTCTCCAGCGTGATGCCGCGCCGTGCCATCTCGTCGCTGATGCCGATCTCGCCGCCGGCGTTGAGCTGGACCGCCTGATCGAAGGTGTCGGAGCTGATGCCGGAGGTGTCGAACCAGCCCTGCAGGAACTTGTTCCAGTACGGGATCTGTTCCTTTTCCAGCGAGAACACCACGCGCTCGGTGAGTGGCAGCGGCCGGCCGGCATCGCGCAGCAGCCCGGCCTCGCGGTCGCCCGGCGCGCCCTCGGCGGGATAGGTCTCGCCGCCGTAGCTGGGATTGCGCGAGAGCACCATGCGGCGGTTCGGATCGTTCTCCGAGAGCATGTACGGACCGCTGCCGATCGGAAACGCGTCGAGGGTGATGTTCCTGCGCGCGAGCCCCGGCTGCGCGTAGAAGCGGTCGGCCTCGGGCGGCATCGGGGCGAAGAACGGCATCGCCAGCCAGTACACGAACTGCGGGTACTTGCCCTTGAGCCTGATGCGCAGCGTGTAGCGATCGATCGCCTGCGCCCCCGCGAGGTCGAAGTCGGCGAGGTCGATGAACGCGTCTCGCGGCAGACCCTTCGCCTTCTCGCGCAACTGCTGGGCGAGCTCGTTCAGCCCGACAATGTAGTTGCCCATCTTGCCGAGCACCGGGGATTGCAGACGCGGATGGGCCAGACGCTTGATCTGGTGCACGAAGTCGGCAGCCACCACCTCGCGCGTGCCGGTCTGGGCGAAGTCGAAGAGCGTGTGGATACGCGCGAGTTGCTCCGCAGAGAGTGCGTGATACAGCGGCGCGCCGCCGGCATCGCGCGCGAGGGCAGGATGCGGCTGGTAGCGCTGCCCGGGGCGGATCTTCACGTCGTAGACGGTCGATGCGACCTCGGCGAGCGGCGCATCCGCCGGGAGCTCGCGCCCGTCCTTGCCGAAGTAGCGCGGCGCGGGGACCGCCTCGGCCGCGAACGGGATCAGCTCGAACGGCCGCTTGAGATAGTGGTACTGCAGCGGCGGCTGGTAGATCTGACCGACGAACACGTAGGTGTCGGACGAGTACGCGCGCGCCGGGTCGAGATGCTTCGGTCGCGCGGTGAACGCGGAGTAGATCGTGGAGGCCGCCGCCTGCGGCGAGTCGTCCGGATATGGATTGTTCCAGGGAGCGCCGCACGCGGCGAGCGCAGGCACGAGCAGCAGCGGCAGCAGTTTCGAGCGCAGCCGACGCGCGCCACGCTGTGCCACGCGGGTGAGGCGCGGGTGCGGCGCAGGCCTGCGCAGGCGACGGCGCGCACCGCGCAGCACGCTTCCGGGTGCGCACAGGACCATGCGGAGGAGCTCGCGGGGGGCGTCTGCCATGTCCGGCTCAGTGTAGCGAAAACGGAGCCGCTATACTGCGCGCTCCCTACCAGACGAGACCTCCGATGGGCTTTCTTGCAGGCAAGCGGATCCTGATCACCGGCATGTTGAGCAACCGCTCGATCGCCTACGGCATCGCGCGCGCATGCGCCCGGGAGGGCGCCGAACTCGCCTTCACGTATCAGGGCGAGGGCGTACGCGATCGCGTGGTCGCGCTCGCCGCGGAGTTCGGGACGGGCGAGGTGTACGGTTGCGACGTGGCGAGCGATGCCGACATCGGCCAGCTGTTCTCAGCGCTGGGCGAACGGTGGGACCGGCTCGACGGTCTGGTGCATGCGATCGCCTTCGCCCCGCGTGCCGCGCTCGCCGGCGCGATGCTCGACGGCATGGACCGGGAGGCGTTTCGCATCGCGCACGACATCAGCTCCTACAGCCTGGCCGCTCTGGCGCGGGCGGCACGGCCGCTGATGGGCGGCGGCGGAGCGCTGCTGACGCTGTCCTATCTCGGCGCCGAGCGCGTGGTGCCGAACTACAACGTCATGGGGCTCGCCAAGGCGAGCCTGGAGGCGAATGTGCGCTACCTGGCGGCCGATCTCGGGCCGCAGGGCATCCGTGTCAACGGCATCTCCGCCGGACCGATCAAGACGCTGGCTGCCGCCGGCATCGGCGGCTTCGGCAGGATCCTGAAGTTCGTCGAGGAAAACGCACCACTGCGGCGCAACGTGACCACCGAGGATGTCGGGAATGCCGCGGCATTCCTGCTGTCGGATCTCGCCGGCGGGATTACCGGCGAGATCACCTACGTCGACGCCGGCTTCAACGTGGTGGGCGCGGGTCTGCCGCAGGCCTGAGCGCCGTTGTCGGCGACAGCTGCCCAGGCAGTCTGCGCCCGGTCCATCCTGCAGCCCCCGGTACGTTCGCTGCCGCAGCCGGCCCCGAACAGCCGCACATTCGCACGAACGCCCCGCCGCCTGCTCGTGCACGCATGAGCGCCGCCTGCGGCGCGCACGATCGGTGCGTGCTGCAAGGCGAGTCGTGTCCGAAGCCCCGGCGTGCGGCCGGCGCCGCAGGGGCGGCGCGCGAGCTCAGCGCCGCTCGATCGCGCTGGCGTTCATCGATACCTTCGCGCCTGCGCGCAGCGCCGTGATGTACGCCGACACCTGCTCCTGGGAGACCAGTTGCTGCGCCTGCGAGGCGAAGCCCGCACGTGCCTTGGGATCGATCCCGCGCGCCTCGGTGACGCGCGTGACCCGCAGCAGGGTGTAGCCCCCGTCGGGCAGCTGTGCGCCGGCATACGCCGGCAGCCTGGCGGCATCCACGCGAAATGCCTGCCGTACCGCAGCCTCAGCCAGTCCACCCCGATTCTGCCGGGTGATCGTCTGCGGCGCCGCCCAGCCAGCGTTGCGCTCGGCCTCCGGCAGCTTGCCCTCGCGCAGCGCGGCGAGCCGGTTGCGCCCCGCTTCCACCGCGAGTTCGGATGCGCGCTGCAGCCGCAGCCGCTTCTCGATCGCCTCGCTGACCTCGGCCAGCGGACGCAGTGCGGCGGGCCGGTTCTCGACCACCCGAGCGGCCATCAGTACGCCCTGGGCGACCTCGATGGCGGCAGTGTTGCGTCGGTCACGCAGCACGTCGTCGGCGAACACCGCACTGAGCAGGCGCTCGTTGGCCCCCTTGGGCACATCTCCACCGCTGCGGCTGAACCAGCCGCTGGTCTGGATGGGCTGCCGGATCTGCTCGGCCGCAGCCTTGAGGTTGTCGGACTGCTCGAACACCGTGTTGGTGAAACCGTCGGCAAGTTCCGCGAACCGCCGCGACGCGCGGGTGCGGCGCAGTTCCTCTTCGACCTTGGCGCGTACCTGCTCGAAGCCGGCACCGCTGCCGCCGCGCACCCCGGTGAGCTGGATCACGTGGAAACCGGCCTCGGTCTGGACCGGCCCGGCGATCTCGCCCTCCTTCATCGCGAACACCGCCTCGTCGAAACCCTTGATCATGGCGCCGCGGCTGAAGAAGCCCAGATCCCCCCCGCGCGCGGCCGACCCCGGATCGTCGGAGGACTTGCTGGCGATCTCGGCGAAGCTCCGCGGCGCCTTGCGCACCTGCGCCGCGATCTGTTCCGCGCGCTCGCGCGCTGCAGCCACCGTCCTGTCGTCGGCACCGGGCGCCACGCGCACCAGGATGTGACTCGCCTGCCGCTCATCGGCACCGCGAAACTGCTGCACGTTCTGATCGTAGAACTCGCGCAGTTCCTGCGGCGTGACCGTCGTCTGCGCCGCGATCTGGGCGAGCGACAGCGTCACGTACTCCACCCGCACCTGCTCGGGAATCTCGAATTCCCGCCGGTTCGCCTCGTAGTACTTCTGCACGGCGTCCGACGCGAGTGTCACGTCCTTCAGGAACGCCTCGGGCGCGATGTTGATCACGCTCACTTCGCGCTGCTGGTCGAGGATGCGCAGCAGGCGATCGGTGGTGCTCGCCGAGACGATGGTGCCGGCGGTGAACGCGACCTGCAGTTGCGACAGGGCGAGCTCGGTACGCACGCGCTCCTGATACATCGGCTCGGTCATGCCGGCCCGCCGCAGCAGGCTCTGATAGCGCGCGAGCGAGAACTGCCCGTTCTCCTGGAATTCCGCCTGCCCGGCGATCACCTGCTGCAGCTGGGCATCGGTCACGCGCAGCCCTGCCGCCGCGGCCGCGCGCAGCAGCAGCCGCTCCTGCACCAGGCCTTCGACGACCGCGCTGCGAATCTCGTTGCTGTCGAGCATCTCGGGGCGCGCCTGCGCGCCAAGCGCCTCGCGCATGCGGTCCTGCTGCTCCCTCAGCCGCATTTCGAACTCGCGCACCAGCGCCTTCTCGCCACCGACCTCGGCCACGTGCGGTT
>CANGUQ010000201.1 GCA_947456915.1 Betaproteobacteria bacterium | reverse complement strand
TGCGGGCACGCCGAGTTCGGCCGCGGCGGCAGCGAACTGCGCCGGGTCCTGCAGGCGCCGGCGCAGGCTGCGCAGGGTCCCGAACACGGGTACGCGAGCATACAGCGCGTCGGGGTGGAAATCCTCGATGTCCTCGGCCTCGAAGACGAGGCCGGCCACCGGCACCCGGGGGGCCAGGCGTTGCATCACCGCGCCCAGGGTGTCGGCGTCCACGCGGTGCGTGGGCCGCTGCGCCAGCGCGGGGCGCTCGTCGGCCGGCCGGCCGCTGAAGTCGCCCATCAGCAGCAACCGCATGGCCTGCGTGGGCGGGCGCCGGCCGGGCGCATCGCCCTTCCTGCCGGCAGTCACGTCGATCTCGAATCGTCCGACCATCGTTGCTCCCGTAGAGGACAGTGGCGCCTCGTCCCGACCCTGTGCAGCGATCCCGTGGCGGTGAACCCGGCGCCCAGTCCGGTTGCGTTCTCGGCTGCCGCGGCGAACCGCGCCCCGTGCGCCGCGCTGCAGATCGCAGCATAGCGAAGGGCAGCCTGCCGTGCGACGATGGTCTCGCCCGAGGTGACCCTCGCGCCAGGTCTCGCCGCCGCGGATTCAAGCAGCGCGGCCGAGCGCGGTCATGTCAGCTCGACCGGCACGGCGCCGCACGACCACCCCGCCGCAACTGGCACGCTGCCGGATTGGACTACACTGGACGTGCGCTGCGTCGATGTCGCGTTGCGCGCCGTCCCGGACTCGCTGCGATTGACGGCCGTACGCCCTGCGCTGGCGTGTCGTGCGGGCGCAGTTCCGAAGCGACCTTCGCGGGCCGGTTCGTCGCCGGGAGCCCACGACGACGCGCCGCAGCGCCGGCAGCACCTTCAGCGAGCCCGTCGATGCCACCTGCCCCTGCATCCGAACCTGCAGCTGCGCCAACGGGGGCGCCGGTCTTCGTCGCGACCGATCTCACCAAGGACTACCGCTCGGGCGAGGTCGACGTCATGGCACTCGCCGGCGTATCGCTCGCGATCGCGCGCGGCGAGTTCATCGTGCTGCTCGGGCCCTCGGGCAGCGGCAAGAGCACGCTGCTCAATATCCTGGGCGGGCTCGACGTCCCCACTGGCGGCGAGGTACGGTTCGCCGATCACCGGCTGACCGGCGCAGACGAAGCCGAGCTCACGCGCTACCGGCGCGAGCACGTCGGCTTCGTGTTCCAGTTCTACAACCTGATCCCCAGCCTCACCGCGCGCGAGAACGTCGCGCTGGTCACCGACATCGCCGTGCACCCGATGGACATCGACGAGACGCTGGCCCTGGTCGATCTCACGGCGCGACGTGACCACTTCCCCGCGCAGCTCTCCGGTGGCGAGCAGCAGCGGGTCGCCATCGCGCGTGCGATCGTCAAGCGGCCGGAAGTGCTGCTGTGCGACGAGCCCACCGGAGCCCTCGACTACGCGACCGGCAGGAAGGTGCTGGAGGTGATCGCGCGCGTCAACCGCGAGCTGGGCACTACCGTGGTGGTGATCACCCACAACGCCGCGATCGCCGGCATGGCCGACCGGGTGATCCACCTCGCCAACGGCCGCATCGCACGCATCGACCACAACGCGCGACGGCTCACGCCGGACGAACTGTCGTGGTGACTCGCGCCGTGTCACGTCGGTGAAGGCCCTCGACCGCAAGCTGCTGCGCGACCTGCGCCTGATGTGGAGTCAGGCGCTGACCATCGCCGCGGTGGTGGCGAGCGGCGTCGGCGGCTTCCTCACCACGCTCTCCGCCGTCGACTCGCTGGTTCAGGCGCGCGAGGCCTTCTACGCGAGCGGGCACTTCGCCGACGTTTTCGCCAGCCTCAAGCGCGCGCCGCTGGCGCTGGAGACTGCGCTGCGCGAGGTGCCCGGGGTGGCCGACGTACAGACCACCGCCGAGTTCCTGGTGCGCGTGCAGGTGCCCGGGCAGAGCGATCCGGTGAGCGGGCTGCTGATCGGCATCGATCGCGACCGGCCGCTGCGCATGAACCTGCCCACGCTGCGCCGCGGCCTGCCCGAGGGCGCGCAGGCGACCACGCCGGGGCCGGCGGGCACGGACGGCACGCTGCCGGTCTGGGTGTCGGAATCGTTTGCCCAGGCGCGCGGGCTCGCACCGGGCGCGCTGCTGTACGCGCTGGTCAACGGGCGCCAGCGCACCCTGCGCGTGACCGGCATCGCGCTGTCGCCCGAGTACATCTTCGCCGGCCTGTTCGGCATGCCCGACCTGCGCGGCTTCGGCGTGTTCTGGATCGACGCCGCGCCGCTGCGTGCAGCCTTCGACATGCAGGGCGCATTCAACCGCGTCGCGGTCAGGCTCGCGCCGCAGGCCGATGAGACGGCCGTGCGCGCCGCACTGCAGCGGCTGCTCGCGCCGTGGGGCGGCCGCGAGGCAAGCGGCCGCGACACCCAGTCCAGCCACGCGATGCTGGTGAACGAGATCCGCGAGCAGCACGTGCTGGGCACGGTGCTGCCGGCGATCTTTCTCGCCGTCGCCGCCTTCCTGCTCAACGTCGTGGTGTCGCGGCTGGTGGCGCGGCAGCGCGAGCAGATCGCCGCGCTGAAAGCGCTCGGGTACTCGAACCGCACGATCGCCGCGCACTACCTGAAGCTCGTGCTGACCATCGTCGGACTGGGCTTCGTCGCCGGCGCCGCACTGGGACACTGGCTGGGCTCGATGTTTCTCGGGCTGTATGCGGAGTTCTTCCGCTTCCCGGTGGTCGAGTACCGGATGGCACCGCACCTGCTGCTGATCGCTCTGGGGGTGACGCTCGGCACAGCGGTGCTGGGTGCGCTCGCCGCAATCCGTGCGACCGTGCGCCTCACCCCGGCAGAGGCGATGCGCCCCCCCTCGCCGGGCCGGTACCGGCGCACGCTGCTCGAGCGCCTCGGCATCCCGGGACCAGGCACCTCGCTGCGCATGATCCTGCGCGAGATCGAGCGGCACCGGCTGCGCAGCGCGCTCACCGTCGCGGCGATCGCGGCAGCCGTAGCGATTGTCGTGCTCGGCAATTTCGTGCGCGACGCGATGGCCTGGATCGTCGACACGCAGTTCAACGTCGTGATGCGCATGGACGCCGCGGTCTGGCTGTCCGACCCGACCGACGACCGGCTGCGTCACGACATCGCCCGCCTGCCCGGGGTGATCGCAGTCGAACCCTCGCGCCAGGTGGCGGTGCGGCTGGTCGCCGCTCACCGCAGCGAGCGCGTCGAGCTGCGGGGGGTCGAGCCGCAACCCGTGCTGCAGCGTATCGTCGACACGGCGCAGCGCGCGGTGCCGCCGCCTCAGCAGGGCCTGCTGCTGACCGACCGTCTGGCGGCCAAGCTGGGCGTGGTCGCCGGCCAGTCGGTGCGCGTCGAGGTGCTCGCCGCAGACGCACGGACCCTGGTGCTGCCGGTGGCCGGCACGGTACGCGAGATGATGGGACTCAATGCCTACATGCGGCGCGATCTGCTCAATCAGGCGCTGGGCGAGGGCGACCTCGTCACCGGCTATGCGATCGCGCTCGAGCGCGGCAGCGAGGCCGCCTTCCTCGACGCCACACGCGGTCTGCCGCGGGTGGCCGGTGCGTTCAGCAAGGCGACACTGCTGAGCAACATGCAGGAGATCAGCGCGCGCAACATCCGCATCATGAGCACCGTGCTCACCCTGTTCGCCGCGGTCATCGCCATCGGCGTGGTCTACAACAATGCGAGGATCGCGCTCTCGGAACGCAACTGGGAACTGGCGAGCCTGCGCGTGCTCGGGTTCTCGCGCGGGGAGGTGTCCGCGCTGCTGCTGGGTGAACTCGCGATCGCCCTTGTGCTCGCCCTGCCGCTGGGGATGGTGCTGGGCCGGCTGCTCGTGTCGGCGGTCACCGGGCTGCTGGCGAACGACCAGTTCTACTTCCCCGTGGTCATCGAGCCCGGAACCTACGCGCTGGCCGCGCTGGCCGTGCTGGCGGCGGGCGCAGCGAGCGCGCTGGTCGTGCGGCGCCGCATCGACCGCCTCGACCTGGTCGCAGCGCTGAAGATACGCGACTGACCCCAACCACCTGCGCCCCCCGGCCTCCTCGCCCCCTGCCGACGCTCACGACCATGAAGTACAGGACGCTGCTCATCACACTCGCGACCGGCGCGGGCGCCGCGGCGCTGCTCGTCTGGGCCTTCACGCCGCGCCCGCTGCCGGTGGAGACGGCCATCGCCGTACGCGGCCCCTTCGAGACCACGATCGACGAGGATGCCCGTACCCGTCTGTTCGACCGCTACGCCGTAACCGCTCCGATCGCCGCCCGCGTGCAGCGCATCACCTTGCGCGAGGGCGACCCGGTGAAGGCAGGCCAGGTAGTCGCCGTGCTGCGGCCGGCGGCGCCGCCTCTGCCCGACGAGCGCACCCTCGCCGAGCAGCGGGTGCAAGTGGAGATCGCCGAGGCGGGGCTCGCACGCGCGCGCACCCGCGTCGACGCTGCACGGGTGGCACTGGAGCGGGCGACGAGCGAACTGCGCCGCAGCGAACAGCTGGGCCGGGAAGGGTTCCTGTCGCCGAGCCGACTTGATGCCGATCGTCTGGCCGCGCAGGCGGCGCGCCGGGACCTGGACACCGCGCTCGAGAACGAGCACGTGTCCAGCCACGAGCTCGATCAGGCCCGCGCCGCGCTGCCCTCGGCCGGCACCGCGCGCAGCGAGTCCGCCGCCGGCGGCCGCGGCATCGAACTGCGCGCGCCCGCAGCCGGCCGGGTGCTGCGCGTGCATCAGGTGAGCGAGACCAGCGTGACGCCCGGAACCGCCCTGCTCGACATCGGCGACGTGTCGCGACTGCGCATCGTCGCCGAACTGCTCACCACCGATGCGCTGCAGGCTGCGCCCGGCAGCGCGGTACGCATCGAGCGCTGGGGCGGCCCGCAGGTGCTGCAGGGGCGCGTCGAGCGCGTCGAGCCCGGCGCGTTCACCAAGGTATCGGCACTGGGGGTCGAGGAGCAGCGCGTCAACGTGATCATCGAGATCACCACCCCGCCGACTCAGTGGACCGCACTCGGCGACGGCTATCGCGTCGCGGTGCGGATCGTCACCCGCTCGCACTCCGACGTGCTCAAGGTGCCGGTGAGCGCAGTGTTCCCGCGCGCCGGCGCCGCCCCGGGGGAGGCGGCGCATGCGGTGTTCCTGCTGCGTGATGGCCGCGCCCGCCTGCACCCGGTCCGGATGGAGGCGCGCAATTCCACCGAGGCGTGGATCCGGGAGGGTCTGGACGCGGGCGCGGAGGTGATCGTGTATCCGCCCGCAGCCACGCGCGACGGGCTGCGCGTGCGCAGGCGTTGAGCACGCGCGACGATCGTCGCCGGGGGCACTGACACCCTGACCCGGCGGCTCGCGAGCGCCGTGTCGCGACTGGCTCGGCCCGGACACCGGCGAGCGCCATCTCCGGTATGCTGACGCGGGGGCCGCAGACCGGGACCCGGATCATCACGGAGGCGGTGATGGCGAAAACCGGACGTCGCAAACGCACAAGCGCCGAGCCCCCCCGCGATGAATTCGCGTCCTACGAGAGGAGAAGTCGAGCGATGAGCAGGAACTGGGAGGGTGCGTTCGCGCGCGCCGCAGTGCCGTTCGCACTGATCGGCGCGTTCGGGTTGTTTTCCGCTGCGGCCGCAGCGCAGACGCCGACCCGTCCCCCGACCGCGGCCGAGATCGAGGCCCGCAAGGCGATGGGGGGCTATTTCCCCGAGCGGATGAAGAATCCGAATCTGACGTCGAATCCGCCGCATCTGACGGCGACGCCGCTCGATCAGATTCCCCTCGACCGCATCCAGGTGCCGCCGGGCTTCCGCGTCGAGGTCTGGGCACACGGCATCCCCGGCGGGCGGATGATGGCGCGCGCTCCGGGAGGCGCGGTGTTCGTCGGCACGCGCACCATCGGTCGCGTCTACGCGGTCTACGAAAGGGACGGCAAGCGCGTCTCGAAGATCGTCGCCGAGAAGCTGGTGCAGCCCAACGGCGTGCTGGTGCACAACGGCTCGCTGTACGTCGCGGCGATCAACCGCGTGTTCCGCTACGACAACATCGAGGCCAATCTGGAGAACATCCCGGCTCCGGTGGAGATGACCGAGGCGTTCAAGCTGCCGCCGGAGGTGCACCACAACTGGAAGTTCCTCGCCTTCGGCCCCGACGGGAAGATCTACTTCCAGGTCGGCGCGCCCTGCAACGCGTGCGAGATCAACCCGGGCGTGCACGGCCAGATCCGTCGCTACAACCTCGACGGATCGGGCATGGAGATCGTCGCGCGCGGCGTGCGCAACAGCGTGGGCTTCGACTTCCACCCGAAGACCGGCGAGCTGTGGTTCACCGACAACGGGCGGGACTGGGCAGGCGAAGACGGCTTCGAGGATGAACTCAACCGCCTGCCGGCCAACATGATCGGCGCGAACTTCGGCTTTCCGTACTGCCACGCCAATGGCCAGCCGGACCCCGACGTGCGCGTGCCCAACCCGTGCGCGAACACCATCCTGCCGGTGGCACTGCTGGGCGCACACACCGCGGCGCTGGGCATGCGGTTCTACACCGGCAAGATGTTCCCCACCGAGTACCAGGACTCGATCCTGATCGCGCGTCGCGGCTCGTGGAACCGCACCGAGCGCTCGGGATACGATGTGGTGCGGGTGACCGCAACGCCCGACGGACGCAACGCGCGGGTCACGCCGTTCATGACCGGCTTTCTCGATCGCGCCAACAACGCCTACCTCGGGCGGCCGGTCGACGTGATGCAGCTGCCCGACGGTTCCGTGCTGGTCGCCGACGAGCACAACGGGGCGATCTTCCGCGTGTTCTACGCCCGGTGATGCGCGGCAGTGCGCGCACGCCGCAGCCGGGGCGGCGTGCGTTTGCGGCGTGTGCGCTCGCG
>CANGUQ010000200.1 GCA_947456915.1 Betaproteobacteria bacterium | reverse complement strand
TCGAAATCGTCCGGCCGCTCGGCACGTACCTGCTGATAGAGCGCGATGGCTTCCGGCAGCCGGCCCGCCTCGTGCAGGGCGATCGCGCGGTCGATCAGCGCGGTGACACCGGTGCCTTCGGTCATCGACGGCACCGTGCCGGCGCCGGCCGATACCGGTCGGGAGGGATCGCGGCGGGCTGCGCTGGTGTGCATCGGTGCGTCGGTCGGGGATGGGAGGGCAACGAGCAGCGCTCGGTCTGTACCCATTCTCGGCGCGTGCCTGCCGAACTGTAGGCGGCGCGAGGACCTGGATGCGCGCAGCGCGGCGGCGCTGCAGCATTGCCGCCCGGCGCGCGCGCGCGTTCGCCGCTAGGATCGAGGGAAACGGGCACTGCGCCGCCTGGGGCGCGGAGTTCGTCGCCGCGCGGGCTGCCGCGCCGCCCGCGTGCGCGCGGTGCCGCTGACCGTACTGGACGCTGCCCGCTGCGGGTCGATTCCCGTCGGTTGCCGGCTGCATCCGCCAGCGTACTGCCCGCCTGCCCCGCTACCTGCCTCGCCGTCTGCCTATTCATCTGTTCTCCACCTTTCCAGCCGATGCCCACCGTCGCCATCATGCAGCCGTACTTCTACCCGTATGCGGGGTACTTCCGGCTGTTCACCCACGCCGACCTGTTCGTGGTCCTCGACTGCGTGCAGTTTCCACGGCGCGGCTGGGTGCACCGCAACCGGCTGACCGCAGCCGACGGCAACCTGAACTGGCTGACACTGGGGCTTGCCTACGCGCCCCAGCAGGCGCTGATCCGCGACCTGCAGTTTGCACCCGACGCAGCGGATCGGCTGCGCGAGGACCTGCGCCGGTTCCCTGCGCTTGCCGCACCGCAGGCGGCCGCCCGGCTCGCCGAACTGCCGCTGCTCGACGCGCAGGGCAGCGTGGTCGACTATCTGGAGACGAATCTGCGTGCGGTGCTGCGCACGATCGGAGCGCGCTGCCACATGGTGCGTTCCTCCTCGCTCGCGATCGATCCGCAGTTGCGGGCGCAGGCGCGCATCCTCGAGATCGCGGCGCAGGTCGGGGCGACGCGCTATCTCAATGCGCCGGGCGGGGCGGCACTGTACGACGCGGCGGCATTCGCCGCACGCGGGCTGGAGCTCGCCTTTCTCGACCCGTGGTGCGGCGATGGGGCAAGCATGCTGGAGCGTCTGTGTCGGGACGATCCGGCGGTGCTTCGGCGCGAACTGACCGCACCGTCATCGGCGGGGTAGCCCCTGTACTGGCCGCGCGACAGCGCTGCGGGTACGCGCTGCGCACCCGCGAGATGTTCAAGCTCTTCCGGTTGCCGCCGATGACCACAGAGAACTCCGGGCACTGCGCGCGCGTGCGCACGCCGCAGCGCAGGAACGGAGGGCTAAACATGTCGCATAGATGACCGTTAATGCCAACGACAGCGTCTCGCAAGGCCTTGAGTGGCGAGGGATGAGCGATGTCAAACCGGCAGCACGAAGTTTGACTGACTGATCACCAACACTTCAGGAGACCCTGATGTCCCAGATCATCAACACCAACATCGCTTCGCTCAATGCGCAGCGCAATCTCGCGGCCTCTCAGGGCGATCTGAGTACCGCGCTGCAGCGCCTGTCCTCGGGCCTGCGCATCAACTCGGCGCGCGACGACGCTGCCGGGCTGGCCATTTCCGATCGCATGACTGCGCAGATCCGCGGCCTCGATCAGGCCCGCCGCAATGCGAACGACGGGATCTCGCTTGCGCAGACCGCCGAGGGTGCGCTGTCGCAGTCGGGCGCGATCCTGCAGCGTATCCGCGAGCTGGCGATCCAGTCGGCCAACGCGACGAACTCGGCGAGCGACCGGCAGTCGCTGAACGCGGAGGTCAACCAGCTCACGACCGAGCTGACGCGTATCGCCAACAGCACGACGTTCAACGGGCTGAAGATCCTGGACGGCACCTATCAGAGCCAGGCGTTCCAGGTGGGTGCCGATGCCAACCAGACGATCGGGGTATCGATCCAGGGTGCATCCGCGACCGATCTGAGGAGCAACACGGTGACCGGGCAGGGCACCGGCGCAACCGGCCTCGGCGGCGCGGCGGCGGCAGCCAACGCCTCCCCGTCCGGCAACGGCGTGGCGGCGCAGACGGTCACCGTTTCCGGGTCCAACGGCGCAGCCAACGTCGCGGTGTCGGCGAACGATCAGGCATCGACGATCGCTGCCGCGGTGAACGCCCAGTCGGGCTCGACCGGCGTCAATGCCACGGCTTCGACCTCGGCGACGCTGACCGTGGCCAACGTGGGCACGGTGTCGTTCAGCCTGAACGGCGGCGGCACGGCGACCACGATCAACGCGACCATCCCGACCGGCGGCAATCTCGGCTCGGTGGTCACCGCGATCAACCAGGTCTCGGGCCGTACCGGCGTCACCGCCGACCTCAACGCGGCTGGCACGACGCTCACGCTGCGCCAGGCCGACGGCCGGGACATCACGGTCCAGGACTTCACCAACTCGGGCGGCGGCGCGGCGACGTTGACGGGCTCGAACACGACGGCGGCCACGCTGACCAGCGGCGGCACCGACTCGAGCCGGGTGTCCGGTGTCGTGAGCTTCTCTGCGGACGCCGGCTTCACCGTGTCCTCGTCGGTTGCCAACGGTGTGGTTGCTGCGGCGGCCAACACAGCGGTCGGATCGTCGGCGGCGGACATGACCAGCGTCGATATCTCGACCGCCTCGGGCGCCAATACCGCCATCGGCATCGTCGATGCGGCGCTGAGCCAGATCAACAAGGCGCGGGCGCAGCTGGGTGCGGTGCAGAACCGGTTCAACAACACCATCTCCAATCTGCAGACCACGTCCGAGAACCTGAACGCTGCACGCAGCCGGATCAGGGACGCGGACTTCGCGTCGGAGACGGCGTCGCTGACCCGCGGCCAGATCCTGCAGCAGGCGGGTGTGGCGATCCTGGCGCAGGCCAACGCGTTGCCGAACAACGTGCTGTCGCTGCTGCGGTAACCGGTCGGTTGAGAGGCAGGCGTCCGGCCGGGCCGAGCTCCGGCCGGACGTTTTCAGTCAGGGAGACGGGTAATGCAGATTCAACCTGCAGCAACGGGTTTCCCCGGAGCAACCAAGGTCGAATCCGCCGCGCGGAACAGGGTACTCGAGGCGCCTGGGCGCGAGGGTCCGAACCCGGGAGGTACCGCAGGCGAGCCGGATGTGCGAGCGGTGATGGCCGCTGTCGAAGGCTCCAACCGGATGGTGCAGTCGCTGCAGAGCAAGATTCAGTTCGTCGCTGACCAGGCCTCGGGCAAGATGGTGATCAAGGTCATCGATTCGATCAGCGAAGAGGTGATCCGGCAGATTCCGTCCGAGGAGATGCTGGCGATCTCGCGAGCGCTCGACCGCATGCAGGGGCTGCTGGTGAAGAGCCGCGCCTGAGGCCCACGCCGCTTCCGCACCGCAACAACCCTGGTCGACAGGGACGCCGTCGACACGTTTCTTCAGCCGCTGGCCGAGGTGATCGGGCAGCGTTTCCGCACGTCTAAAGGTTTGCCTGGCCTCGCCGCTATTGATCAGACTGGAGGAGGAGGGCAGGATGGCTATTTCGGTACCAGGCGTAGGTTCCAGCCTCGACGTCAACAGCATTGTCAGCCAGCTGATGGCGGTGGAGCGTCGTCCGCTGCAACAGCTCGACTCGCGCGAGGCGAGCTTTCAGGCGCAACTTTCCGCCTTCGGCTCGATCCGCAGCGCGCTGTCGCAGTTCCAGGGCTCGATGAACGCGCTGGCATCGGCGAGCCGATATCAGAGCGTGACCGCTGCCAGCAGCGACTCCGCGACGATCGCCGCGAGCGCAGTCGGAACCGCAGCGCCCGGCACCTACTCGATCGAGATCAGCAAGCTCGCGCAGAGCCAGCGGCTGGTGGCCGCCGGACAGGCGAGTAGCAGCGCCAGCATCGGCACCGGTACGCTCACTTTCGAGTTCGGCACCATCTCCGGTGGCAGTTTCGACAGCGGCACCGGCACCTACAGCGGGGCCACCTTCGCCAGCAGCGGCAGCGCGGTGCGTACCGTCACCATCGCTCCCGAGAACAGTACGCTCACCGGCATCCGCGATGCGATCAATGCGGCGCGCGTCGGTGTCACCGCAAGCATCGTCAACGATGGCACGGATGCGCCGTATCGCCTCGTGCTCGCCGCCGACCAGTCCGGGCAGGCCAGTGCACTGCGTATCGGCGTGAGCGGGGATGCAGCGTTGTCCTCGCTGCTCGCTCAGGATGTTGAAGGTACGCAGTCGCTCGCGCAGACCGCGGCCGCACAGAACGCGCAGTTCAGGATAAATGGCGTGGCGATCTCCAAGCCGTCGAACACGGTCACTGACGCGCTGGAGGGGGTGACGCTCACCCTGTCCAGGCCGACCACCACTGCACCGGTGACGGTGAACGTGGCACGCGACACGGGCGCGATCCAGAATGCGGCGCAGTCGTTCGTGCGTGCGTACAACGACCTGAACAAGACGCTGCAGGATCTGTCGGCGTTCAATGCCGAGACCAGGAAAGCCTCGGTGCTGACCGGCGACCCGGGCGTGCGTACGTTGCAGAGCCAGCTGCGCGCCGTGTTCAACCAGCCGCTGGCGGGGGGGATCCCCGGGCTGCGCACGATGAGCGATCTGGGTATCGCCTTCCAGCGCGACGGTACGCTCAGCCTCGACGCGACCAGGCTCGCGCAGGTGGCCAATGCCTCCCCGGATCGGATAGCGGGGGTCTTCGCCCCGCTGGGCAAGAGCGTCGACCCGCAGATGAGCGTCGTCTCTGCCGGCGCCGGTGTGACGGCCGGCGACTATGCGGTCAACGTGAGCCAGCTCGCCAGCCGTGGCACAGTGACCGGGTCGGCCCCCGCTGCGCTCACCATCACCGCGGGCGTCAACGACACGCTGCAGCTGTCGGTCGACGGTATCGGCCTCACCGTCACCGTCCCGGCGCGCACGTACGCGAGCGCCGCCGCACTCGCCGCCGAGCTGCAGAGCCGGATCAACGGTGATGCGACGCTGGCGGCTGCCGGCAAGGGCGTGCAGGTGGGCGCCAGCGGCGGCGTGCTCACTGCCAGTTCCAACCTGACCGGATCGTCCTCGCGCGTGCAGATCGACGGCGGCTCTGCGGCGAGCGATCTGTTCGGCGCGGTACCGACCAGCACCGACGGCGTCGATGTCGCGGGGACCATCAACGGGGAACCCGCCAGCGGCGCCGGCGACGTGCTGTCCACGACTGCCGGGCTGCTGGTACGCGTGAGCGGCGGCGCGCTGGGAGATCGCGGTGTCATCAACTACACGGTCGGGTTCGCCGCCCAGCTCGCCGGCTTCGCCAGCGCGCAGCTCGGCAGCAATGGCGCGCTGGCGGGGCGAACCGATGGCATCAACCGCACGATTGCCAGCATCGGTGACCAGCGCACGTCGATCTCCCGCCGGCTCGACGACGTGGAAAAACGGTATCGCGAGCAGTTCGCCGCGCTCGACGTTCTGGTGAGCAACCTGAGCCAGACCAGCAACTTCCTGTCGCAGCAGCTCAGCGCGCTCGGCGGCAGCCGCAACTGACCTCATTCGGGCTTTTCCATCACGGCAGCCTCAACTGTTGGCGGCGCGTGCCGATGACTTGAGTCGAGAGCGGCGCCGGAACGGGATGTCCGGTCAGCCGGAATTGACAACGCCACACAAGACGGGGCCTGCACCGATGCCAGCCAATTCGTACCAAGCCAGCCGTGCCTACGCTTCCACCGGACTCGAGACGGCGGTCGCCGGCGCGTCGCCCGAACAACTGATCCTGATGCTGCACAACGGGCTGCTGGAATCGTTGCACCGGGCGCGGCTCAACATGATCGAGGGGCACATCGCTGCCAAGGGCGAGGCGATCTCCAGGGCGCTGGCCATCCTGACCGAGGGCCTGATGCCTGCGCTCGACCCCGAGCGCGGTGGCGACATTGCCGCCAATCTCGCCGCCCTCTACGAGTACATGGTCACTCGTCTGATGGTCGCCAACCTGCAGAACAGCACCGAACATCTCGACGAAGTCGCCAGTCTCGTGCGCGAACTGAAGAGCGCCTGGGAACAGCTCGCGGTTCCGGCGCGTCCGGCACCGGCCGTCGCTGCCCCCGCCATCGCCGAGCCGCTGATGGGTCTGCGCAGTGGCCTGTCGCTTGGCGTGGCCTGAGGCGGTCGCCACCCTCGACGATCCGCGCGATGTCCGTGCTCGCCGACTACGAGGAGGCGCTCGCGATCACCGAGCGCATGCTTGAATGCGCGCGTGCCGCGCAATGGGACCGGCTCGTCGAACTCGAGCGCGAGCGCTCGGGCACGATGCAGCGGTTGCGTCAGCGGGACCCTGATCCCGGCCGCGACACGGCGACCCGCGAGCGCAAGCGGGTGGTGCTCAAGCGGATGATCGCCTGCGACGAGGAGATCGCGGTGCTGACCCAGGACTGGATGGGCGAGCTGCGCCAGATCCTGTCTGCGGTGGATACCACCAACAAGCTTGCGCGCACCTACCGCGCCAGGTGACCTGCCGGCGTCGGGGGGGCGATTGACGGCGGCGGGCGGGGGTAGCACCATCGAGCCCATTTCCTCACCCGGAGCAGGCGCTGATGGATGCCATCGTCATCACCTGGCGCGAGCTGCTGCTGGTGCTGGCGGCGGTACTCGCGGTGTATGTGGCGGAAATGCTGCTGCTCCTGCGCCGCCGTGGCAACGCCGGCTGGCGGCTGTGGCAGCGCGGGGCACAGGCAAGCGCGCAGGCGCACGCGATCGCCGAACTGCGTGCGCAGGTGACTGCGCTGCGGCTGGAACTCGACCAGTTGCGCGAAGCGCAGCGCGGTACGCTCCCGTCAGCGTCGTCGGCGCTCGCAGCAGGCGCGGTGCCGCCGCAGCCGTCGCAGGGGCTGG
>CANGUQ010000199.1 GCA_947456915.1 Betaproteobacteria bacterium | reverse complement strand
GCCGACGCCCGAAAGCAGCAACCAGCCGGCTGCCGGCAGCGGAATGACCGTCGACTGCTCCACGATGGACACGTTGTCGAGAGCGCTGAATACGTTGGTGCCTGGTACTGCGAGCCTGGCCTGGAAATCCAGCGTCAACGTCGGTGCGCCTGCAGTGAAGTCGTAGGTGAACGGATCCCAGATGCGGTTCGCGATCAGTTGCCCGCTCAGACTCCGTAGATCGAACGTCTGGCGGCCGGGCACCGGGACGCTGACATCGGTGAAGAAGGTCTGCTGGAGGGGTTGCGCGCCACCGCTGATCGAGACGATGGCACCGTTCGGCCCCCCGCAGAGGTTGTTGCCGGCCTGGCCGCAACTCCCGGCATTCAGTCCCAGCCAGAACGACAGCCTGTAGGTTGTGCCGACCGTGAAGCCCGAAATCTGCTGTGTGAGATGAGCGCGAACCGAATCGCCATAGCCGGTGAGATCGATCAGGTTCGCACCGAAGGGCGTGAACGTGTTGTAGACGTTGACATTGTTGCTGAGCGCAACATTGCCGGGCCCGACCACGTTCCAGCCAGTGATCGCCGTTACCCCGGGGTTGACCTGAGCGCCCCCATCGGAAGCGAACGTGCCGCTGAACGCCTCGAAGCTTCCATTGCTCACCATGTTCGCCGAGGCGATCGAGGTCACGGCAAACAGCGACAATACGGTTGCAAGACGAATCCACGCAGTCTTCGTGTTCATGTCACACCCCTTCAGTCGGACGTCGGAGAACGCAGCTGGAGCTGTCTGACTCACCGCAATGAAGTTAGGCAGACGCGCGAACATCGACAAGCGCCATGCTGGCCAGCATTGGTCCGAACGGACTAACCGCAGGGCCTGATGTGACATATTCACGAGCTCACGCCGTGGCGGAACGGAATTGGCAGCGCCGGATTGCACCGCGTCCGATGCTGTTGGCCCGGCGGGCGGCGCGGTGCCTGTACCGGCGAGGGGTCGACGCACATCAGACCTCTGCCTCGACTCGCCGGCGCTGTCCAGACCGGAGGGCACCGCGCCAGCGCTTCGAACCGCACCGGCACGCCGATCGCGCAAGCGCAGCGGCAATCACCGGCAAGAGCCTCGCCACGCGCGCAGCCGATGCAGCTGCAGGCATTCCCGGCTGCGCATGGATGCGGCCGCGCCGGTGCGCCGCAGCCGCTCGGCGGGACGGCGTCGATCGCCACCGCCGCAAGCTGGGCACCGGCTGACCGGTCGGGCGCGCGCTGGGGCAGCCGCGCGCGCGCCGAGCCGGACTGCTCGGCGCCTCGGCTGCAGCCGCCTGCGCGCTAGAGAAGCAGATCGTCGGCCGAGACCTGGTCGCGCTCGGCCATGCGTCGGTAGTGCCCGTCCGAGTACAGCAGCGGCACTCCGTCATTCACCGCCACGCTCTCGACGTGGCCGACGAACACGTAGTGCGTGGACAGTTCCAGCTCCGATACAAGCGAGCAGTCGAGCGCGATCATGCCCTCGTGCAGCACTGGCGCGCCGGTGGCGAGCGTCTTCCACTGATCGCAGGCGAAGCGGTCGTTGCGCCAGCGTTCGATGCGTCCGGCGAAGCTGTCGGCGACATGCCGGTGCGAACGTGCGAGCACGTTGATGCAGAACAGCTTGTTCTCGCGGATCGCCGCAGCCGCCGGCCCGGTCTTCCAGACGCAGGCGAGCATCTGCGGCGGCTCGGCGGTGGCAGTACAGAACGAACTGACGGTCACGCCGAAGCGTCCGCCCGGACCGTCGGTGGTGACCACCGACACCGCGGTGGCGGCGCGACGCATCGCGAGCTTGAACAGGTTGGGGTCGAACTGCGACATGGGACAGGACTTTCGCGGCAGGACGTTCGGGGCAGGAGCTTCAGGGCAGCAAGGCCAGTCCGAGACGGCAACGCGCCGTCTTGCTGCTTGCCTCACCCCACGATCGTACTGCGCAAGGACGGAAAAAGGGGTCAGGGTCGATTTCCAGGGGACTGGTGTGGATACGAACACCGTCGGCACGGGAAATCGACCCTGACCCCCTTTCCGCTTTTTCGTGACTTCTCTTTCGCTGCCTTCATTCGCGCAGACGTGTGCGCGTCGACAGGACCGGCGAAGACAACGGTCATGGAGCCCGCGCGGCGGCGCTGCCGCATGCTCAGCTACGGCGAACGCGCCCCATTGGAAACGGAAAAGGGGTAAGGGTCGGAAAAGGGGTCAGGGTCGATTTCCCGAGCCAGCGGCATCTGCACGTTGCACCCCGCAAGGAAATCGACCCTGACCCCTTTTCTACCCCTTTTCTGCCTTTTCTGGCCCCTTTTCTGAAATCGACCCTGACCCCTTTCCCGGACCCGTTTCCCGGGACTCCTTTGCCGGGCATCGCGTCGCGCACTCAGCCGGCGAGTTGCGCGAGACACGCGGCCAGCACACGCGCGCCGGCAGCCAGATCCTGCGGCTGCGCGGACTCCGCCTCGTTGTGGCTGATGCCGGCCCTGCACGGAACGAAGAGCATCGCTGTCGGGCAGACGCGACTGAGCGGGCGCGCATCGTGCCCGGCAGCGGAGTAGATGTCGATCGCCGGCACGCCCAGCGTCTGCGCGCTGCGCGCGATCAGCTGCCGCAGTCCGCCGTCGAACTCGATGGGATCGGCGGCCATCAGTTCACGCAAGGCCACCGTGCATGGACCGTGTACCGCCGAGCAGACCTTGTGCAGCTCGCGCGCGAGTTCTGCCAGCGTGCGCGAATCGCGATGACGCAGATCTATCGAGAACTGAACCTGCGCGGCGATCACCGACGGCGCGTTCGGCGTCACGTTGAAGCGACCGACGGTGAACATCGCCTGCGGCGCGCGGGAAGCGATCGCCGCGTCGAGCGCGCTGACCAGCGCGCAGGCGGCGAGCAGCGCATCGCGTCGGTCGGCGCGCTCGGTGGTGCCGGCGTGCGCCGCCTCGCCGCTGACCGTGACCGTGTACGTGCGCTTGCCCTGGATGCCGGTGACCACACCCAGCGGCACACCGACCCGTTCCAGCACCGGCCCCTGCTCGATGTGCGCTTCGAGATAGGCGTGCACCGGACCGCCGAGCGCGCGCGTGCCCAGGCGAGGCATCTGCGCGAGCGCCTGCTCGACGCTCACTCCGCCCGCATCTCGCGCCTCGCCGATCTCGGCCAGTGTTCGCTCGCCGGAGAATGCCTCCGAACCCATCATGCCGGGGGCGAAGCGCGAACCCTCCTCGTTCATCCAGGCCACGATCTCGATCGGGCGCTGCGGCACGAAGCCGGCCTCGTGCAACGCCTCTACCGCCTCCAGCGCCGCGAGCACGCCGTATACGCCGTCGAAGCGCCCGCCCGTGGGCTGCGAATCGAGATGCGAACCGCTGAGCACCGGCGGCGCAGTGTCGTCCCGTCCGCCCCAGCGCAGGAACAGGTTGCCGGCAGCGTCATGCGCGGCAGTGAGCCCGATCGCCGCGCCCCATTCGACCAGCTGCAGCTGCGCCTGTGCATCTTCCGGCGACAGCGCCTGCCGGTTCACTCCGCCGGCTGCGGTCGCGCCAAAGCGCGCCATCGCCATGTGGCGGTCCCACAGACGGCGTTCGTCGACGAGGTCGGTCAGCATCGAGGACATGCGAGAAAAAAGGGGCCTGGCCCCTTTTCCTTTCTGGAAGGACGGATGGGCTGGCGGCAACGGCCGCCTGCGCGGATGATGGCACGCACCGGCGCGCGGTGGCGCCTTGCTGCCGGAAACACGAGTTCCGTTTCTCCCGCTGATGTTCCCATCGGACCGCGCCCCTTTCGGGCCACGGGTCGCGAGGCAGGACGCGGCGATGGAAGGCCGATCACATGACGCGCCGAAGCCCCTGCAGGCTCGGCAATGGAGCCGATCGGCAGAGAATCGACCTCCGGGATCGTGATCGCCCCCCCGATACCGCCGCGGCAAAGCCAGCGCTGTCGCAGGCGGTGACGGATACCGTGGACGCGACCTGCGGCGCGAGCGGCGTGACCGATGCGCCCGCGGCGTGACCGATGCACCGGCGGGGCGACCGATGCGCCCGCGGCGTGACCGATGCACAAGCTCGGCGACCGACGCACCGGCGGGGCGACCGACGCACCAGCTGTGCGACCGATGCACCAGCGGCGTGACCGATGCACCGACAGCGTAACCGATGGAACGACGGCGTGACCGTTGCACCGGCGGCGTGACCGATGCGTCGGCGGCGAGGGCGTTCTCCGCGGCGCCAGGACTGTGCGCAGGGGTACGCGATCCGCGCAAGGCGGCAGACCGCCCGCCCGGCGGCGCCATGGGCCCTTCCGGACTGGCGGCGCGATCTGTCCACCCGCGTTCCCGCACACGCTGCGAGCCTGCGCGCTCGAGATCCGGATCGCCCCGCACGCGGGCTCCGGCACGCCGTACGGCGCCGTTCGCCCGATCCCGCTGGACGTTTGCGGGCCGCGCCTACTTCGTCTTCATGATCTCGCCCGGCTGCGCGCGGGCATCGCGCGGCGCCCAGCGCCCGGCCTCGACCCGCATGATGAAGTCGGCGACATGCTGGTTGAACAGGTCGGGTTCCTCGATGTTGCACGCATGTCCGGTCTTGGCCATCACCACCAGACCACAGGCGGGGATCGTGCGCTTGAGGTAGAGGCCGGGCTGCAGGCAGTGATCGTCCTCGTCGCCGACGATCACCAGCGTGGGCACCTGCATCGCGCGAAAGCCCGCTTCGAGATCGTAGAGCGACGGGCGCAGCGCCTGCACGCCGCGCATCGTGTTGGCCGCGCCCAGCGGCGAGTGCTTCTTCAGCTCGGCCTTGAACTCCGCCCAGCCGCGCGGATCCTTGTTCTGGAACTCGACGCGCGCGGCCGCGAGCGCATAGGTCTCGGCGAAGGTCTCGGCGCCGAGGGTCTCGAACTGCTGCGCGACGTCGAGCGACACCTGGCGGAAGTAGGCCTCGTGCTGCTTCTCCGCGCCGTAGCCGGCACCGGCTGCCACCAGCGAGCGCGCGCGCGACGCGTGGTTCAGGCCGAAGTGCAGCGTGGCGAAGCCGCCCATCGACAGGCCGACCACGTGCGCGCGATCGACTCCGGCGGCGTCCATCACCGCGGCGATGTCGTCGCAGGCGATACGCTGCGAATAGCGTGCAACGTCCGCCGGAACGTCCGACGGCGGATAGCCGCGCGCGGCGCAGGTGATCACGCGATGGCGGCGCGAGAAGAAGCGCAGCTGGGCCTCCCAGCTGCGGTAGTTGCCGCCGAACTCGTGCACGAACACGATCGGCGTGCCGCTGCCGGCCTCCTCGAAATACAGGCGGACGCCGTCGCCGGCGGTAGCAAAGGACATGACAGGACTCCGTGTGTGATCGCGCCCGCAGTGCGAACCGGGCGACGAGCGCGCGCTGCCGCGAGCGGATCTCGCACCGGCGCAGCACGCGTCAGTGCGACGATACCGCGAGCAGCGCGCCCTTGCCTGCGCGAGGCGCAGGCCCCGCGGAGCCGCTACACCCCTGAAGCCGCGACCCCTTCCGGGCCGCGACACCGCCCACGCCGTGCCGGCCCTGAAACCACGAGACCCCTGAAGCCACGGCGCCGTGCCCCCCCCCGGGCCGCGACACCGCCGCCGCCGTGACGCCCTGCAGGGGGCGACAGCGCCGAGGCAGCGGACCCGGAACGCCCGCGCCCGCGGTCAGTACAGCTGCGGCTGTGCCGCGCTCGAACGCGCGCGCTCGATCATCTGCGGCAGCTTCGCACAGAATTCGGCCACCCACTCCGACGGCACGGTGGTGCTCACCTTGACGAACCGATCGGCGAAGCGTTGCGTGTGATAGCCGCCCTGGCGGATCAGGATGCCTTCGGCCTGATACGCCGCGACCAGCGCCTCGGGCGCCACGCCCGCGCCAGCGATGTCGATCGCGAGGAAGTTCGACTGCGACGGATAGACGGCGATCTCCACCCCCGGCACCTGCGCCACCGCCTGCGCGATCGCGGCCTGGTTCGCGCGCTGGACGCGCTGTACGCCGGGAAACCACTCCGACTTCACTTCCAGCCCGGCGATTGCGGCGCGCTGCGCGAGCACCGACGAGCCGAGGTTGTTCGGCGGCGCAGTCGCCAGCCGCTCGAGCAGCAGCGCGTTGGTGACGATCGCACCCACGCGCAGCCCCGCCAGTCCGAGCCACTTGGAGAAGCTGTAGGTCATCACCGTGCGCTCGGGATAGTGGCGCCAGGCGAGCGTGTGCGCATCGGCGAAGTGCCGGTAGGTGCAGTCGTGAATCAGATATGCGCCGGCCGCGCGCGCGATGTCGCAGATCGCCTTCACCTCCTCGGCTGTCGCACAGGCGCCGGTGGGATTGTTCGGATCGACCAGGTAGATCAGCTTCGTGCGTGCGGTGATCGCGCGCTCGAGCGCCGCCGGCGCGAGCCGGTAGCCGCAGTCGCGGCTGTAGATCGGCACTTCCACCACCGACGCGCCCTGCGCGCGCGCGAATGCGAGCGGCCACTTCCATCCCGGATCGGGCGCGATCATCTCGTCGCCGCTCGCGAGCAGCGTGCGCACGACGTGGTACAGCCCGGTCACCGCACCGTCGGTGATCCACGCACACGCGCGTCGTCCGTCCTCGGCATGCGCCGTGTCCGCGAGGCCGAGGTCGGCCACCACCAGTTCGCGCAGCCGCTCGTACCCGGCCGGGGGCGCGTAGGCCTGGAACTCATGGCTGTCGATTGCCCGGTGCATCGCCGCGAGCACCGACGGATGCGGCGGCAGGTGGTTGGTGTTCTGACCGAGCCAGCGCAGCCCGGGCTGCGCGGTGAGCTGGTCGAAGTAACGGTTGCGGCGTTCGAAATCGAGCATCGGCTGCTCCAGCAGTTTGTTGAAGAGCGTGGCGGGGAGGGCCGGACGCGCGCTGCCCTGCGCGCAGCGACCGGGGCCCGTCCGGGCAGGCGGGCGGCGGAAGCGT
>CANGUQ010000198.1 GCA_947456915.1 Betaproteobacteria bacterium | reverse complement strand
CGGTGCGGGAGGCAGTCGCCTCGATGTATCGGGGGCGCGTGCGACGGTGGACAGCCAGTCTGCAGGCGCCGCCGGCGCTGTGCGGGTGCCGCTCGACGTGGGCAGCGCGGGCGGCAGCATTGCGCTGTCTGCGCGCGAGGGCATCGCCCTGGATTCGAGCTTCGATGCGCGCAGCGGCGTTGCGGGGCAGGCTGAAGGCGGGACCCTCAGCGTTGTGCTGGCCGCGCAGTCACTGCCGAACTTCCCTTCGGAGCCGCGCCGCGTCGTGCTCGGTGCCGCGACGCCGAACGTGCCTGCTGGATTGCAACCGCGCCAGTCCGTCGATGTCGATGCCCTGAATCCCGCTACCACCCGCGTGACCGGGCGTGCGCTGCTCGATGCTGCCCGCGTTGCAGCCAGCGGCGCCGGTTCGCTGCAGGTGCGGGCCGGCGATCGCGTCGAGTTCGCCGACAGTATCACGCTGTCGTTGCCACAGCGCATCGTGCTCGATGCGCCGACGATCAGCATTGCTCCAGGCGCCAGCGTGCGGCTGGACGGCAGCTACGTTGCGCTCGCCAACACCGATCCGGTGCGGCAGGCGGTGGCGCCGGCGCTGCTTCCGGGGAGTGGGAGGCTCGAAGTCGACGCGGGTCTGATCGACGTGGTGGGCAAGGTGACGCTGAGCGGTACGCAGCGCGCGCTGCTCACGGCGTCGAGTGATGTGCGTCTGCGCGGCGTGCCGGCGTCGCTGTCCAGCGCGCAGCTCCAGGGCGGCCTGCGCCTGCACGGTGATCTGGCTGTGACCGCGCAGCGCGTGTTCCCGACCACACTCACTGAGTTCACGCTGGATCTGCCGGCGGCCAGCTCGGTGCTGTCGATCGCGCGCGCGGGTAGCGAGATCGATGCGCCGCTGTCGGCGCTGGGGTCGCTCGCGCTCAATGCGAACACGATCCGGCAAGGCGGCCGCGTTTACGCTCCGTTCGGAACGATCGCCCTGGACGCGCGCGAGCGCGCGACCCTCGAGCCGGGCAGCCTGACCTCGGTGTCGGGGGCCGGTCTGCTGGTGCCGTTCGGCCGCACGGAGCTCTCCGGCCGCGATTACGTGTACGCGGTCAATGGCCAGAGCCGTCTCATCACGGTGCTGCCCGAGCGGTCGATTACGCTGCGTGCGCCGAACGTCGATGCCGCGCTGGGAGCGCGCGTGGACGTGCGCGGCGGCGGTGACCTCTACGCGTGGGAGTTCACTGCAGGCCCCGGCGGCTCGCGCGATGTTCTCGATCCAGCGGTCGCACCGGGTGCCTTCGCGATCGTGCCTGGTCTTGCCGGTGCGTTCGCGCCGTACGATCTAGAGTATCTGGGTGGCGCCGAGTACCGGCCGGCAGATCGGGTGACGCTCGCCGGTGTACCCGGACTTGCCCCAGGCAGCCATCTGCGCCTGCCGCCGCGCTACGCGCTGCTTCCTGGCGCGTGGCTGGTCACACCGGTGGCCAACAGCGCGGATTTCGGGCCTGCGCAGGCCGGCGCTCAGGCGGACGGCACGGTGCTCGCCAGCGGCCGTATGGCGTTCGGGAGTGATGACGGCGCGCTGTTGCAGGCCGGGCGCACCATTGCCTTTCGCGTGCAGTCCTCCGCGCAGGTACGCACCCGCGCGGAGTACATCGACTCATACGCCAGCCGCTTCTTCGCGGCGGCACCGCTCTCCGCGCAGACGGCCGATGCTGCGCGAGTGATTGCCGCCGCCCAGAGTACGCTCGTGCTCGATGCGCGCTTCGATACGGCAGCAGCCACGGGGGGGCGCGGCGCCGAGTTCGACGTCGCGGCCGAGCGCATCACGATCCTCGGTGGGGCGGGGGTCAATCCGGCAGCCGGTACTGGCGAGGTGGTGATCGGTGCGCAGGCGCTGAACGCGCTCGCCGCACAGAGTCTGCTGATCGGCGGTACGCGGGTGCGCGGCGATACGTCGACGCGAATCGACGTCACTGCGCGAAGCGTCGTGCTCGCCAACGACGGCGCGACGTCGCTGCGCGGGCCGGAAGTGCTGCTGGCGGCGAGCGAGGAAGTGCGGCTGGTCTCGGGCAGCCGGCTGGAGTCCACCGGTAGCGTCAGCGCCGCGCCACGTCCCTTGCTGGTTGATGCGGGGGATGGGGATGGCGCGCTGGTTCGCGTCGCTGCCGGGGCGCAGGCGAGCCTGATCCGCAACAACATCGACCGCAATCGCGGCGACCTGATCCTGGAGGCGGGCAGCACGATCCGCTCGACCGGCGCGTTGACGCTGGACGCCACGCGCGAGCATCGTTCCGCCGCGACGCTTGATCTGCTGCCGGGCACAGACCTCGCGCTGGGCGCCAGCCGCATCAGTGCTGGTGCAGCCACCGGCGTGATCGATGGCCTGGTGCTGCCACAGGCGGCGAGCGATGCGTTCGCCGCGTTGCGCTCGGTGACGCTGCGCAGCTACAGTACGCTCGATCTGTTCGGGCCGGTGACGCTCGGTGCTGCGGGGCTTGGACGCCTTGCCATCGAGGCCGCTGGCATCGGCGGCTATGCAGCCGGGGCGGGAGACGTCGCGCGACTGAGCGCGGTGCAGATTTTCCTGTCCAATCCGAACGGGCTCGCTTTCACTGCTGCGCCCGCGCTCGTTTCGGGTACCGTGCCAGGAGCTGGAGTCGGGTCGTTGCGCGTTGTGGGGACAACCGTCGTGCTGGGCCCGGGCAGCAGCGCAGCATCCTCACCTGCGCCGCTCACGCTGGCGGGCTTCGATCGCGCGACGCTGGTGGCGTCCGACGCCGTGCAGACCTCCGGCCGCGGCGCCTTCACTGCCCGCAGCGATCTGCGGATCGAGTCGCCACGTGTGATCGGGGCCGATGCTGCCGATTACACGATCAGCGCAGTGGCGGGTGCCGCTGCCGGGTCCGGTGCGCTGACCACGGCGCCCGGCCCGGTGGGCGGTGTGCCGCCTGGGTTGCCACTGGCCGCCGGCGCTGGCGCACGCATCACGCTCAGCGCCGAGCGCGCGCTCGTGCACGGCAATCTTGTCGAGCTGCCCAGCGGTGACGCCACCCTGCGCGCGGGTGACGACATCACGCTCGCCGCGGGCAGCCGCATCGACGTTGCGAGCGCGACGCGCGTGTTCGATGAGCGCACTGCAGCGGGTCCGGCTGGCACTGTGCGCGTCGAGTCGACCAGCGGCAGCATGACCGAGCTCCCCGGGGCTTCGATCGACGTATCGGGTCGTGGTGGCGGCGATGGCGGACGGCTCAATATCGCGGCCGCGCGCGGCACGGTCACGCTGTCGGGCGCGCTGGTCGGCGGTGTCGAGCGGGGTTCTGATCCGGTTACTCCGCGGCGCGCCGAGATCGGCGTCGATGCGAACACGATCGTCGCTCTGTCGGCGCTGAACGATCGACTGAACGCCGACGCGGCGGGAGCCTCGGGTGAAGGCGGCTTCACCGGTGCGCGGGTGTTCCGTGCGCGCACGGGCGATGTCGAGATCGCCGCAGGCACGACCGTGCGCGCGCGGCGCATCGATATCGGTGCCGACGATGGCAACGTCACCGTGCGTGGACGCCTCGAAGCCAGCGGATTCGCAGCTGGCGAGCGCGGCGGCGACGTGTCGGTCGCCGCCAATCGCGGCAGCAGCGGCGCGGGGGGCAATCTTGTCGTGGCTGCCGGGGCATCGATCATCGCGCGGGGCCTTGCCGGCGGCGCCGCCGGCGAAGGTACGGCTGGACGCGGCGGCGATGTCCTCCTGGCCACCGGCAGCAGCGCCGGCACACTCGACCTGCGTGAGGGTGCCACGATCGATACCACTGGCGCGGCTGGCGCAAGCGGCGGACGTGTCGTTCTGCGCGCGCCGCGTACCGGCACCGGATCCGGCACCGACGTGGCGATCGCGCCCATCGGCGCGACGCTCAGCGGGCAGCGCGAGACTGCGGTCGAGGCCGTACGCACGTTCACCGGCGTGACGCGGATCGCCACCGGCAACACCTCGGGCAGCACGCTGGGTATCACCAGCGTCGCCAACGACGTCGCCGCGTTCATGGCAAACGCCGCGGCGATCGAGACTCGGCTCGGACGTACGGCCGACCCTGCCTTCAGGGTGCAACCCGGCATCGAGGTGCGTTCCACCGGCACCCTGCAGCTCGCCAACGACTGGAATCTGTTCAGTGCGGCGCGTGCCGGCGGCGAGCCCGGCGTGTTGACACTGCGCGCGGCGGGCAACCTCGAGATCAGTGGCGGCTCGCTCAGCGATGGATTCAGTACCGCTGGCACCGCCGGGGTCGTGCAGGGCGGCGCGTCGTGGTCCTACCGGCTGGTCGGGGGTGCCGACTTCGCCTCGGCCAATCCGCTGCACACGCGCAGTGCAACCAATGCAGGTAACGTCACGGTGGGGTCGGACAGCAGCGCGCGCCTCGTGCGCACCGGCACCGGCTCGATCGATATCGCGGCCGCCGGGGACGTGATCCTCGCCAATCCGGCGCTGCTCACCGGTACCAGTGCGGCATCGGTGGTTTACACATCCGGCATTCCTGCACCGGCGCTGGCTGATCACGCCAACCCGGTGGTCGGCGGACAGGTCACCGCGTTCACCCGCGATGGCGGCGACATCGCGATCCGTGCCGGAAACGACGTCGTGGCGCCAGCCAGCCGGCAACTCGTCACGGACTGGCTGTACCGGCAGGGGCGGATGAACGCTGATGGCACCGTGCAGACGGCGAACCGGCCGAGCTGGTGGGTGCGCTTCAGCGATTTCCGGCAGGGTTACGGCACGCTCGGGGGCGGTGACCTGTCGATCGAGGCAGGGCGGGACGTGCTGAACGTGTCGGCGGTAGCTCCGACCAGCGGCAGGCTGCCGGGCGCCGCGAACGCGATACCGGATGCGTCGTGGCTCCAGGTGCTGGGCGGCGGTAGCGTGGACGTGCGCGCGGGCGGCGATATCGCCAGCGGTGTGTTCCTCAGCGATCGTGGCGAGCTGCGCCTGTCCGCCGGAGGGGCGCTGCGCTCCGGCCGTGGCGTTGAAGTCAGCGGCGAACTGTTCCCGGTGTACACGGTGCTCGCGCTGGCAGACGCCTCGGCGCGTGTCGACACGCGTGGCAGCGCGACGCTGGAGGGTGTGTTCAACCCCACCATCCTCACGCAGACCCAGGCCAACCTCGCCGGCGTCGGCGGCGGCAACCGCAAGAGCGCGTTCTTCACCTATGCGGCGGACGCGTCGCTTTCGCTCTTCTCGCTGCGCGACGTGACAGTGTCGAACAACGCGGACAACGTCGCGCTGCTGTTCCCGCAGACTTTCGGCCCTGCGGCCACCGTGGTCGAGCGGAGTGCTCTGGTCACCTACCCGGGGCGGGTGAGGGTCACGGCGTTCGGTGGCGACCTCGATATCGAGCGCCGGTTCGCGCTGTATCCGTCGGCCAGCGGCGGGCTGGAACTGGTGGCGCGCGGGGACGTACGAATCGACGGCACGATCCAGATGTCGGATCTGAATCCACAGACGTTGCCGCAGGTGACGACGCCGACGGCGAGTTTCGCGAACGCCATCGGCCTGCGGCTGATCGACGCGGGCGCCAGCGGCGCGCTGGTGCACGCCGAGCCGCCGCTGCACACCGGTTCGGCCGAGCCGGTGCGAATCGTGGCGGGCGAGGGCAGCGTGATCGGCCGCACCGACGTGATCACTGCGCAGCTGCCCAAGGCGGTCCGCCTCAGCGCCGGCACCGATCTGCGCGATCTGTGGGTGATCGGCCAGAACGTCGGGGATGATGACATCTCCCGCCTCCAGGCGGGCCGAGACATCGTGTTCACCACGCGGCGCGACACGCTCGGGCGCCAGTTGGCGAATCCGTCGAGCATCGAGCTCGGCGGACCGGGACGTCTGGAACTTTCCGCCGGTCGTAACATCGATCTGGGCAATGCCATCGGTGTGGTGACGCGCGGCAACCTGAACAATCCGTTTCTGCCGGAGCGTGGCGCCTCGCTCCTGTTGCTCGCTGGCACGCCCGGTCCGGATTACGCAGGCTTCATCGACCATCTCTACAGCGCGCCGCCTCCGCCCGCCGATGCGCTGCGCGCGGAGTTCGTGCCGAATACGCTCGCGTATCGGCCAGCCGCGCGCGGTACGCTCCGGCTCGCGGTGCCAGCCGATACGCCGCTGCCGCAGGACCTCACACAGGTAAACCTGCGCCCGGCGGTCGCCGGCTATGTGCGCACCGTCACCGGGCAGGCGGGTCTGAGCGACGATGCGGCGTGGCAAGCGTTTCGCACGCTCGACCCGGCGCTGCAGCGTCCGCTGGTGAACGCGCTCCTGTTCACTGCCCTGCGCACCGCAGGTCAAGCCGGTGCCGTTACGCGCTCGACTGCCGATTATGACTTCGGTTATCGAACGATCGCGCAGTTGTTCCCCGCTGCGGCGCTCTCGCCGAGCGGCTATATCAGCCTGTTCTTCAGCCAGTTGCGCACCGAGCAGGGTGGTGACATCGAAATGCTTGCGCCCTCCGGTGCGATCAACGCGGGCCTCGCCAACCCCGGTGCGCTGCCGCGCCCGGCCTCGCAGCTGGGCATCATCACTGCCGGCGGGGGATCGATCCGCTCGCTCAGCGATGGCGACTTCCTGGTCAATCAGTCGCGCGTCTTCACGCTGGGCGGCGGCGACATCCTGCTGTGGTCGTCAAACGGCGGGGTCGATGCCGGACGCGGCGCGCGTACTGCGACCGCTACGCCGCCGCCGCAGCTCGTCGTACGCGGCGACCAGATCGTGCTCGATACCAGCAACTCGGTGTCGGGCAGTGGCATCGGCGTGTTGCTGGGGCGCCCTGATGTGATCGCTGGTGACGTCGAGCTGTATGCACCGCGCGGCACGATCGACGCAGGCGATGCAGGCATCCGCTCGCTGGGTCGGGTGATCATCGGTGGCGAGCGGGTGATCGTGCCACCGGGTGCGGTGACTGCAGTCGGGGGCGTGACCGGCGCGCCGACTGCAGCAACCGGTGCGATCGGCGGCCT
>CANGUQ010000197.1 GCA_947456915.1 Betaproteobacteria bacterium | reverse complement strand
CTGCCGCAGCGAGCGCCGCGGCTGCCGCCCGCAACGCTCGCCGGCGCGCCGCACCGCCCGCGCTCAGAACGGCACCGACCCGCGCAGCGTCGTGCGCTCCATGCGGCGACGCAGCGGCAGCTCGTAGTCGAGCACGGCGCGATGCTGCGTCGAGCAGTTGTCCCAGATCAGGAAGTCGCCCTGCGTCCAGCGGTGCCGGTAGACGAAGCGGTCCTGCTTCAGGTGCTCGAACAGCGACTGCAGCAGTTCGCGGCTCTCCTCGGCCGGCAGGCCGACGATCTCGGTGGTGTAGCCCTCGTTGACGAACAGGCACTTCTTGCCGGTCACCGGATGGGTGCGTACCGCCGGATGCGGCATGTCGGGCGTCTTCGCCCGCTGCTCGGGCGTGAGCTGCGGGCGCGGGCCGCTCTTGCGCTCGCGCGAGTAACCGGCGATGTACGAGTTCACCGCCTTGCGCCCGGCGAGCGTGCGCTTCGTCGAATCGGGCAGCGCCTCGTAGGCGGCAGTCATGCTGGCGAACAGCGTGTCGCCCCTGGGCTGTCCGTCCTGCATCGGGATCTCGTGGGCGTAGAACAGCGAGCCCCGGCTCGGCTCGGCGGCATAGCAGAGGTCGGAGTGCCAGAAGAACCCGGCGTCCTGGCTGCCGATCGGCTTGCCGTTCTCGATGATGTTGGAGACCACGAACAGTTCCGGGTACCCCGGACGGCAGCGGTCGAGGCGCACGTGGTGCTCGAGTTCGCCGAAGCGGCGGCTGAACGCGATGTGCTGCTCGGGCGTGAGAGTCTGGCCCGGAAACACCACGACCTCGTGCTGATGCAGCGCGTTCTCGATCGCGGCGAAGGTCGCGTCATCGACCGGCTGCGACAGGTCGACGCCGGTGATGCGAGCGCCGAGCGCGGCGCCGGTTGGGGTGACGGTGATCATCGGATCCTTGCGTGTGGACGAAAACCGTATTGTGGACCGGGACCGACGTGCGCGTGAAGGCTGCTGCGGCTCGCGCCGGGCGGTGGCCACCCGGCGCGCACGCGCGCAGGGGGCTGCTGCACCGCGAACCGAGTGCTTGCCGGACGGCGCCGCACCGTGCAGCCGGTCATCGCCACGATCAGCCGGCGTGGCACGACACGACACCGCACGCGTGCAGGCGGTCGATGTCCTGCGCGGCATAGCCCAGTTCGGCGAGAACCTCGCGGGTGTGCTCGCCGACATGCGGCGCATGCGCGAGCCGATCGCCGCTGGCCGGCGGACGCTGGCCGCAGAGTGTGGCCATCGGCACCCGGCCGAGCGTGTCGTCCTCGACCCAGCGTACGGCGTCGATCGCCTGCACCTGCGGATCGACGAACAGGTCGTCGTAGGTGTTGACCTTGGCCTTGAGGATGTCGATGCGCGAGAGCAGCTCGCTCCACTCGTCGGACGTCTTCGCCTCGAGCAGCGGCCGCAGTTGCGCCATCAGCGCGTCGCGATGACGAACCCGGGCCGGGGAGTCCGCGAAGCGCGGATCCTCCAGCCAGTCGCTTCTGCCGAGCAGTTCGGCGAGGCGGCGGAAATGCTCGTCGCGGCGCGCGTTCAGGCTCAGGTATCCGTCCTTCGTCCTGAACATGCCGACCGGCATGCCGATGGGTTCGGCAGCGCCCCCCTGCAGGTGATGCTCCATCATCGCCGCTTCCTGCAGCCCCAGTGCGCATTCCAGCAGGCTGGTCTGGATGTGGGCGCCCCTGCCTTTCGTCGCCTTCCTGTAGAGGGCGGCTGCCACGGCCTGGAACGCGTACAGGCCGGTGGAGAAATCGATCGCCAGCATCTCGATGCGCTGGGGGATGCCGGTCGAGTTGCGGTTGATCGACATCATCCCGGTGTAGGCCTGCATGACCGAGTCGGTTCCGGGCTGATCGCGACGCGGTCCGTGCGGCCCGAACCCGGTGAGCGACAGATAGACGACGGAGGGATTCGACGTCGTCACGCTCGCGTAGTCGAGCCCGAGCTTCTCGATCTTGCCGACCCGATAGTTCTGGATGAACACGTCGCAGTCCCGGGCCAGTCGCCGGACGATGGCGAGTCCCTCGGCCTGCTTCATGTCGACGGACAGCGAACGCTTGGCTCGGTTGACGACCACCGAGTGCGCAGTCTGGTCGCCGAATGCGCGGCCCAGCTCCCTGCTCCAGCAGCCCGATCCCGGCGGTTCGACCTTGATCACGTCGGCGCCGTTGCGCGCGAGGTGCATCGCGCAATACGGGCCGGCAATACCCTGCGACACATCGAGGACCTTCACGCCTTCGAACGGCAGGTCGTCTGTTGACATCATCCAGTCCTCCCGCAGCGCTTGCCGCGATCATCGTTCACTCGGCCTTCATGCCCGACAGCCGGACCACACGCCCCCACTTCTGCGTTTCGGCGCGCATGAACGCGGCGAACGCCTCCGGCGTGCTGCCGACCGGTTCTGCCCCGTCGAAGCTCAGTCGATCGCGCACGTCCTTCTGCGCCAGCGCCTTCACGACCTCGTCGCGGACGCGATCGACCACTGCGCGCGGCGTGCCCGCCGGGGCGACCATGCTGTACCACGCGCTGACCTCGAAGCCCTTGAATCCGGACTCCGCGGACGTCGGCACCTCCGGGTACGTAACGGATCGCCGGGCGCTCGTCACCGCGAGCGCCCGCAGCCGTGCGTTGCGCACGTGGTCTCCGACCGATGGCAGCGTCTGGAACGAGAGCTGGACGTTGCCTGCGATGAGATCCGCCAGCGCGGGTGCCGCGCCCTTGTACGGCACGTGCTCGACGTTCGTTCCGGCCTCGATGTTGAACAGCGCGCCGGCGAGATGGTTGGAAGAGCCGACGCCCGCCGACGAATAGCTGAGTTTCCCCGACTCCCGGCGTGCGTAGTCGGCGAGTTCCTTCAATGACCTGACGGGCAGCGAGGGATGGACGACCACCAGCAGCGGCGCGAGCGCGATCAGCGTGATCGGGGCGAGATCGCGCAGCGGGTCGACCGACATCCTGTACAGATGCGGGTTGACGGCCATCGGTCCCACGTTGCCCATCAGCAGCGTGTATCCATCCGGCTGCGAACGCACCGTCAGTTCGGTCGCGATGTTCCCGGCGGCCCCCGGCCGGTTGTCGACGAGCACCGGTCGACCGAAGCCTTCGCTCATCTTCTGCGCGAACGTCCGGGCAAGGATATCGGTGCCGCCGCCTGCGGCGTAGCCGACGAGCAGGCGCACCGGTTTCGTCGGCCAGGCCTGCGCATGCGCCACCTGACCCGGGAACGACAGCGCGGCGCAGAGCAGGGCGGCGGAAGCTCGCATGGACCAGGGACCTGCCGGTTCCCGATCAGTGCCGCTTGCGCGCGATGAAGGCCGCCATCATCCGTCGCGGCTCGTCGGTACTCCGGGCCTCGACGCAGGCGCGGATGCCCTGCCTGATCGCATCGGTCTGCGACATGCGCTGCCAGTCGCGCATCAGCGCCTTCTGCAGCCGTATCGCGCGCGGACCGGCGAGCAGGATGGAACCGACCATCTTCTCGACCGTCGCATCCAGCTCGTCGGCAGGCACCACCTTCTGCAGGAACCCGCAGCGGTGCGCCTCCTGCGCGTCGATCAGCTCGCCGGTGTAGATGAGCTCCGACGTCTTGCCCCAGCCGATCAGCGGTGGCAGCAGCACCGCCTCCATCCCCGAAGGAATGCCCACCCGGACCTCGGGCATGCCGAACCGTGCCGTGTCGACTCCGACGCGCAGGTCGCACGCTGCGGCGAGTTCCATGCCGAAGCCGAGGCACCAGCCGTTGATGCGGGCGATCACGGGAACCGGGAACGCGCGGATCGATTCGTTGGCGACGTGGGTGAGGGCGTGTTCGACCTCGGCCTGCTCGGCGTCGAGGTCCTTCATCTCCTCGATGTCCGCGCCGGCGATGAACGACCTGTCGCCGGCGCCCGTGATCACGGCCGCGCGCACACGGCTGTCCCTGCCGAGTGCGTCGAACGTCGCGGCAATCGCGCGCTTGCCCGACATGCCGAGTGCGTTGCGCTTCGCCGTGTTGTTGACCGTGACGTAGGCGACGCGTCCTGCGTCGCCCCGATCCTCGACCCGCGAATGGATCAGGTCAGTGTGTGAAGCCTCGGACATGCCGCACTCTCCATGACAGACAACCGCGAGCGTCCGATGATACGCAGATCCCGCAGCGCCCGGCGGTGCGTACCGTCGGCGATGCGATCGCGCACTGGCGCGAGCAGAGTGCGGACGCCACGCTGAACCTCTGCGCACGGCACCACTGGCGGGCTCGCGACCAGGACTGCCGAGGCCGCCTGCGTTCCGTGCGGCGGCAGTGGCGCCGAGCGTTCCCGCTCGCGGCGAAGGTCGCGTCATCGCCCGGCCGCAACAGCTTGACGCCGGTGTCGACGCCGGTGATGCGAGCGCCGAGCGTGGCGTCAGCAGGGGTGAGCGTGAACATCGGTTCCCCGCAGATCGGTCGGGGTCACGTGTCGTGGCTCAGGATGGCCCTGCGAGGCCGAGGCAGCCGCGGATGCGTCTGCGCTCGCGCGCGTCCACGAGCACGGCCGTGCGCGCCCGGGGGCTGTCCCCTCCGCCCTCAGCCGTTCACCGCCGCGATCAGGTCGAACGCCGCCGTGCGCTCGGCCGCAGACGACCCGACGTTGATCAGCATCTCGTCGAGCCCTGCGTCGAAGAAGCGCTGCACGGTGGCGCGGCAGGTCGCGGCGTCGCCGGTGATCGCGAACGCCCGCACGGCGGCGTCGGGCACCAGCCGCGTCGCGGCATCGAGATCGCGGCGGGCGACGCAGTCGATGATCGCCGCCTGATCGATCGGCAGGCCCGACAGCGCGATGTTCTGCGCCATCAGGCGATTGCGGAACAGATAGGCGAGCTTGCGCCGCACACCTTCGAACGAACTGTGCGCGTCGGTGCCGAAGTAGGCGAAGCCCGCACGCGGCCGCGTGCGCGCAACCCCACCCGCCTGCGCTGCGCCGCCGTCGAACGCCTCGACGCAGGCGCGCGCGAATTCCGGGGAGAAGCCGGCCGAGAGCTGCAGTCCGGCGGTGGTCGCCCCGGCGCGCTGCGCCATCTTCGGCTCGAGCGCGGTCACGTGGATCGGCACCGCGACCGTTGCCGCCACCGCCAGTTTCGCCCCGTCGAGCCGCCAGGTGCGCCCGCTCGCCACGACCGGCCTGCGTTCGAACAGGCGATCGAGTGCAGCGACGAAGTCGCACACCGCGTCCTCCGCCTGCTCGACCACCGCGCCCGACTGCGACAGGTCGAGCGGATTGCCGATGCCGATCGAGGCGGCCACGCGCCCGGGCGCGAACTCCGCCAGCGTCGCCAGCATCATCGCGGTGGTGGTCGGATGCGCGATGAACGGCGACAGATTGGACGGCACGACGCGGATGCGCGCGGTCGACGCGGCGATGATCGTCGCCAGCGTCGGCGCATCGCGCCCGCCCAGATGCTGGCTCATCCAGATGCTCGACGCCCCGGCCACCTCGGCCTCGCGCGCGAGCGCACGCGCCTCGTCGAGCGTCTCGAAGCCCTCGAACCGGATGCCCAGCCTGCCCCTGCGTGCGTCCGCCACCTTCGCCATCCTCCCGCCCGGCCTGACTGCCCGGCAACCCGTTGCCGCGCGCACCGGCCCGCGCGACCGCCGGTGCCCGTGCGAACCCTTCGCGTGCGCCACCGGACCTGCAACGCCCCCTGCCGCCTCGCCTGCCGGGCTGCGGGGGTACGCGTGTGATCACAGCGGCGAGCGGGCCGCCTGCGCGCGCCCGGGCGCACGTTAGCACGACACGATGTCGGGGCGAGCCGGCAACACGGGCAGCGGTCGTGACACGACCGCCCGCGCAGGCGACAATCGACGTCGAACGCCACCGCCGGAGCGCCACCGATGTCCACCCCCATCTACCTCACCGCCTCGCAGTGCCAGTCGCTGCTCACCTCGCAGGACGTGATCGAGCAGATCGAGCAGGTGGTGAGCTGGGACGCGCAGGGCCTGATCCGCTGGCCGTCGCCGCGCAACATGAACATGCGCGATGTCCACGAGAACCACTACCACCTCAAGGCGTGCATCCTCGACCCGCTGGGCATCGCCGGCTTCCGGGTCGTCGCCCACCTGGCCACCGAGGAGAATTCGCACAACGCGACACGCTACGTCGTGGTGGTCGATGCGGCGTCCTCGCGCACGCTCGCCTTCGTCGACGAGACCTGGAGCTACGCGCAGCGCACGGTCGCCTCGATCGTGATGGCCGCGCGCAAGGTCGCGCGGCGCGACGCGGCGGTGCTCGCGCTCGTCGGTGCGGGCAACCTCGCCACGACGGCGCTCGAGTACTACGCGAAGCTGTTTCCGCTGCGCGAAGTGCGCGTGGTGTCGCGCCGCCCCGCCACCCGCGAGGCGCTCGCGCAGCTCGCCGAGTCGAAGTACAAGGTGCCGGCGCAGGCGACGGACAGCATCGAGCAGGCGGTGCGCGGCGCCGATCTGGTGCTCACCGCGACGAACGCCGGCAAGGCTCTGCTGGAGATCGACTGGATCGCGCCGGGCGCGGTGGTGGCCACGCTGGACACCGCCGAGCCGGGACGCGCGCTCGCCGAGGGCGCCGACCTGTTCGTCGTCGACAGCCGCGAGCAGCTGCAGAAGGAACTGGTCGAGCTGTTCGGCGCGCAGGCACCGGGCTGGGTCGACGCCACCGTGGCCGAGGTGGTCGGCGGCAGGCACCCCGGGCGCACGAGCGACGATCAGCGCGCGCTCATCGTCACCCAGGGCATGGCAAGCCAGGACGTGGCGCTCGCCTACCTCGCCTGCACGCGCGCACGCGAGCGCGGTCTGGGCATGGCGATGCCTGCGGGGGGCGCGTAGATGAACGCTCCCGCACGGGTGCGCACGCAGCGCGCAGCGCACGCCCGGAGCGCCGGGCGTGCACTGGCGGGCGCTGCCGCCGCGCTGATCGCCACCGCGCTGCCGAGCGCATTCGCGCAGGCGCAGGCGTGGCCGGCGAAACCGCTGCGCATGAT
>CANGUQ010000196.1 GCA_947456915.1 Betaproteobacteria bacterium | reverse complement strand
TGCCGCGCCCTGACGCATCCGGCTGCGGGCTCTGCCGAGTGCTCAGCCGCCTGCCGCGCTCCCGCGGCGCATCGACCCACCACCCTCGGCCTCGCCGCCCACGTTCGCCGCGTGAATGCGCTCGGCCAGCTCCGCCGGTACCGGCAGACCGAGGCTGTCGTAGAGCCGCGACAGGTGGGTCCGAAACAGCAGGTCGAAGCTCGCGATCGTCTGCTCGGGGTTGTAGTCGCCGAACCACCAGAACCAGTCCGAGCCCTCGCACACCGACAGGCGGCGCTCGGCCTCGGCGCGCGCGGCTGGCGACAGCGTGTCGATCACCCCGTCGTAGGCCGACTTCGCCGCTGCCAGCAGATCCCACGCACGGTTCTTTTCGGGCGCACCGAGCCAGGTGGCGAGATCGCCGTACACCCAGCTGCCCGGAGTGAGCGCCGGCAGCGGCGCCGCCGGTGCTCCGCTCTCGAGCACGGCGGCAAACGTCGTCGGCCGGATCACCGGATGCGCGGCGAGCCGCCGGTAGAGCTCGTCGAGGAAGTAGTAGCCGTTGTAGGGAAAGTGCTCCCACGCGTTCTCGCCGTCGAGCATCACGCTCACCACCGGCACTGCCGGCTGCTCCCAGCCCGCGGCGATCGACTCGAGTTCGGCCACGAACTGGGCGGCCGCCTCGCCGCTGTGGCGGCGCGCGTAGTCGAAACCGATGAGATCGGAAAGACGGTCGTCGCGGAAGAACAACCGCAAGGCCGAAGCGTCCGGGCTCGTTCCGGCCGGGGCGAGAACATAGGGCCGGTACAGCATGCATTCACGCATCTGCGGCCCCGGCGCGAGGCCTGCCGCGTGCAGGCTGTTCATCAGCACACCCTCGCCGGTGGCTGCCCAGCGGCTGCCGTGCTGCTCGAGCAGCGCGCACACCGGCGCCGAGACCGCGCCCTCGGCCGGCCAGATTCCCCGCGGGGCAGCCCCGAAACGATGCGCGTGCTCGGCGAACGCACGCTCGACATGGGCGCTCACCCGGGCTGCGCCGCCCGGATAGCGGCGCGCGCGCGGCAGTGAACACTGCGGCTGCGTGGCGCGCGCGGCGGCGAAGTCGATCATCAGCGGCGCGAGCGGATGACAGTCCGGCGTGCTCGACAGCTCGACCTGGCCGCGCTCGGCGAGCGCGCGCCACCGCGGTACCACGCGCGCGACCTCGCGGCCGACGAGTGCAAGCAGCGACTGCCGCTCGGACGCGTCGAACGAATTGCCGCGCGCGAACAGCCGACGCAGCAGCGGCTCGTCCTGGCGCAGCGTCTCCCCCGTCCACGCGAGGTGATACCAGGTCGCGAGGTCGGTGAGATAGGTGCCCGACAGGTAGTGGCTGACGTCGACACCGTCGGCGGTACAGCGGCGGTGCAGTTCCGCGAGCCGGGCGTAGCCGGCGAACGGCTCGATCATCGTGCGCGCGTTGGCGCGAAAGCACAGGTCGAGCACCTGCGCGCGATCGGAAGCACAGAGCGTCTCGCCGCTGTTGGCTGCCAGCGCGCGCAGCAGCGGATCACGCCACTGGCCGGTCGCGAACTGATCGCAGTAGTCGTCGAGCTGGCGCAGCAGCACCGGCACGAAGTTCACCACTGCGCGCATCTGGGGATGGCGTTCGAGGTGCGCCGCCATGTCGCTGTAGTCCTTCAGCGCGTGCAGGTACACCCAGGGCAGACGGAACTCGCCGGTCTGCGCATCGCGATAGTCGGGCTGGTGCATGTGCCAGAACAGCACCAGATCGAGACGCTTGCTCACGTCGCCGCTCAGCGCACGCGCCGGTGCTGCTGGCCCAGCATCTGCGCGGTGACCAGCGTGATGCCCCCTTCCGACACGTGGAAACGCTTCGCGTCCTCTTCACGGTCGTAGCCGATCACCATGCCCTCGGGAATGCGCGCGCCTTCGTCGACGATCACGCGCAGCAGCTGAGCGTGCCGCCCGACGTCGACGTTCGACAGCAGTACCGACTGGTCGATGGACGAGTACGAGTGGGTGTGTACGCCGGAGTACAGCAGCGAGCCGCGCACCAGCGAGCCGCTGATGATGCATCCGCCCGAGATCAGCGAATCCACCGCCATGCCGCGCCGGTCCTCCTCGTCGAACACGAACTTCGCCGGCGGCAGCTGCTCCTGATAAGTCCAGATCGGCCAGCTGCTGTCGTACAGGTTGAGCGCCGGCGTGACCCGCGTGAGTTCGAGATTGGCCTGCCAGAACGCATCGATGGTGCCCACGTCGCGCCAGTACGGCTCTTCGCCGGGGGCGCGTACGCAGCTCTCCGCGAAGCGGTGCGCGAACACGCGATAGCGCGGCACCAGATAGGGGATGACGTCGTTGCCGAAGTCGTGCGTCGAGCGCGGCTCGTCGGCGTCGCGGATCACCTGCTCGTAGAGGAACGCCGCATTGAACACGTAGATCCCCATGCTCGCGAGCGAGCGCTGCGGATCGCCCGGAATCGCCGGCGGATCGGGCGGCTTCTCGTGGAACTGGGTGACGCGGTCGTTGTCATCGACCGCCATCACCCCGAACCCGCGCGCTTCCTCGCGCGGCACCTCGATGCAGGCGACGGTCAGATCGGCCTGCCGGCTCACGTGCCAGGCGAGCAGCTTGCCGTAGTCCATCTTGTACACGTGGTCACCGGCGAGGATCACCACGTGCTCGGGTGCGTGCTCGCGCAGGATGTCCAGGTTCTGGAAGATGGCATCGGCCGTCCCGCGATACCACGACTCCTCCACCCGCTGCTGCGCCGGCAGCAGCTGCACGAACTCGTCGAAGCGACCGTCGAGGAAGCTCCAGCCGCGCTGGATGTGCTGGATCAGGCTGTGCGCCTTGTACTGCGTGGCGACACCGATGCGGCGCACGCCCGAGTTCACGCAGTTCGACAGCGCGAAGTCGATGATCTTGAACTTGCCGCCGAAGGCCAGCCCCGGCTTGGCCCGCCAGTCGGTCAGCTGGCGCAGGCGCGAACCGCGTCCCCCGGCGAGCACCAGCGCGAACGCGCGCTTGGTGAGCTGGCTCACGAAACGCGGGTTGCCCGCGCCCTCGGCCTGGGCAATGGCGGACGCCGCGCGCTCGCGATTCTCGGGGGTCAACGGCGTCATCGGCGATCCTGCTCCTGTCCTGTATCCTAACTCGGACCATGAGACACGACCCGACTGTGCAAGTCAACGGCCCGTCCGGCGTTCCGGCGCCGGCGGCTGCAGACGATGTTCCTGACGAGCTCGGCGCGCCGCTGCGCGCCCTGACCGAGGGACGGCTGCACGACCCGTTCGGCTTCCTCGGCGTGCACGCCGAGGCGGCAGGCTGCCGGCTGCGCGTGTTCGAGCCCCGGGCACGCAGCATCGCCCTGCTCGCGGCTGGCGCGGACGACAGCTCGGCGCAAGCGCTGTCCCCGCGCGGCAGGACCGGCCTGTTCGAATGGCACGGCGATGCGCCGCCCGCGTGGCCGTACCGGCTGCGCGTCACCTTCGACGACGGCAGCACACGCACCTGGCACGATCCCTACTCCTTCGCCGCGCAGATCGGCGAGGACGACCTGTATCTGTTCAACCAGGGGCGGCTCACCCAGGCGTGGCGGACGCTGGGTTGTCTGCGTACCGCGCACGGCCCGGTGGCGGGATTTCGGTTCGCCGTCTGGGCTCCGAATGCCGAGCGGGTGAGCGTGATCGGCGACTGGAACCAGTGGGACGGACGGGTCAACCCGATGCGCGCGCGCGGCAACTCGGGCGTCTGGGAACTGTTCATGCCCGATCTGCCGGAGGACACGCTGTATCGCTACGAGGTTCGCAACCGCGACAGCGGCGCCGTGTTCTGCCGCAGCGACCCGTACGGTCAGCGCTACGAAGTACGCCCGGGCAACGCCAGCGTGACGCCGGCGGCGACGACGCACGCCTGGAGCGATCAGCAGTGGCTGGCGCAGCGCGCTGCAGCGAACTGGCTGGAGCAGCCGATCAGCATCTACGAGGTGCACGCCGGCTCGTGGCGGCGCCACCCTGACGGACGCTTCTACAGCTATCGCGAACTGGCCGACGCGCTGGTGCCCTACGCCGTGGATCTCGGCTACACCCACATCGAGTTCCTGCCGCTGACCGAGCATCCGCTCGACGAGTCGTGGGGCTACCAGAGCGTGGGCTACTTCGCGCCCACCAGCCGCTTCGGCAGTGCCGACGACCTCAAGTACCTGATCGACTGCTGCCACCGCGCGGGGCTGGGCGTGATCCTGGACTGGGTCCCCGGGCACTTTCCCAGCGATCCGTTCGCGCTCGCGCGATTCGACGGAACCGCGCTGTACGAGCACGACGACCCCCGCCTCGGTCTTCACCCCGACTGGGGAACCTGCGTGTTCAACTTCGAACGCACCGAAGTGCGCAGCTTCCTGCTCTCGTCGGCAAGCTGGTGGCTGTCGGAGTTCCACTTCGACGGACTGCGTGTGGACGCGGTCGCCTCCATGCTGTACCTCGACTACTCGCGCAAGGAGGGCGAGTGGCTGCCCAATCGCTACGGCGGGCGCGAGAATCTTGGCGCGATCGACTTCCTGCGCGAACTCAACGCCCTCGTGCACGGCGAGTTTCCGGGTGCCCTCACCTTCGCCGAGGAGTCCACCGCCTGGCCGATGGTGTCGCGTCCGGGATGGCTCGGCGGACTCGGGTTCTCGATGAAGTGGAACATGGGGTGGATGCACGACACCCTGTCCTATTTCGGGCGCGACCCGGTGCACCGCCGGTATCACCATCACCAGCTCACGTTCGGCCAGCTCTACGCCTACACCGAGAACTTCGTGCTGCCGCTGTCTCACGACGAGGTCGTGCACGGCAAGCGCTCGCTGCTCGACCGCATGCCCGGCGACGCCTGGCAGCGCTTCGCGGGGCTGCGCCTGCTGCTCAGCCTGCAGGCGCTGTCGCCCGGTCGCAAGCTCTCGTTCATGGGCAACGAGTTCGGACAGGGTCGCGAGTGGAACTCGCAGCAGGAGCTGGACTGGTGGCTGCTCGCGTTGGGCTGGCATCGGGGTATCCGCGATCTCGTGCGCGACCTGAACCGGCTCTATCGCAACGAGCCGGCGCTGCATCAGCTCGACTTCGACGCGGCAGGCTTCGAGTGGATCGACTGCAACGATGCCGAGCAGTCGGTGCTGACCTTCGTCCGCCGCGCGCGCGACGGTCGGCACGTGGTGATCGCGCTGAACTTCACGCCCGTCCCGCGCAGCGCCTACCGCATCGGCGTCCCCTCGCCGGGGGATTACCGGGAGATCCTCAACAGCGACTCGTCGCTGTACGGGGGCAGCAATCTGGGCAACGCCGGCCACGTGCAGGCTACCGGCCTCGCGTGGTCCGGACAGCCTGCCTCGCTCGAACTCACGCTGCCGCCGCTCGCGGCGCTGGTGCTGCAACCCGCGAACTGAGTACCTGCCGATGACCGACTCGATCCAGCGTTTCCTGTTCGAAGGCACTCCGATCCGCGGCGAGCTGGTGCACCTGCAGGCGACCTGGCGCGCCGTGCTCGAACGCCACGACTATCCGCCGGTGCTGCGCACGCTGCTCGGCGAGGCGATGGCCGCGTGCGCGCTGCTCGCCGCGACGCTCAAGTTCGACGGTGCGCTTGTACTGCAGGTACAGGGCAGCAACCCGACCCGGCTGATGGTGGTCGAGTGCACGAGCGAGGGCACGCTGCGCGCGACGGCCAAGTGGAGCGAACCGCCCGCTGCCGCGGCAGGCGTGCGCGCGCTGCTGCGCGAGGCGCGCTGCGCGATCACGCTGATCCAGCCCGACGGCTCGCAGAGCTATCAGGGCGTGGTCGAGGTGCGCGGAGACAGCGTTGCGCAGATGCTGATGCACTACATGCTGCAGTCGGAGCAGATCGAGACCACGATGCTGCTGGCAGCCGACGCAACCGGTGCTGCGGGCATGCTGCTGCAGCGGCTGCCCGAGGCACGCGACGAGGACGCCGATCGCTGGACCCGCGTGCGGATGCTCGCCGACACGCTGCAGCCGGCCGAACTTCTCGGCCTGCCGGCGCAGACACTGCTGCGCCGTCTGTTTCACGAGGAAGATCTGCGTCTGTTCGACGCGCAGCCGCTGTCGTTTCGCTGCTCGTGTTCGCGCACGCGAGTGGAGTCGATGCTGAAGATGCTCGGCCCGCAGGAGGTGCAGTCGGTCATCGCCGAGCAGGGGCGGGTCGAGGTGACCTGCGAGTTCTGCTACCGCGTCTGGCGCTTCGACCCGGTGGACGCAGCCGCGGTGTTCGCCGCCACGCCGGCGGCGTCGCAATCGCACACCCGCCACTGACACCCCTGCCCGCAGGCCCGGGCCAGACCGGGTTCTCCTCGAGAGCAGACGCCCGCCTGCCCGTCTGAGCTCACCCTCCCGCTGCGCGCCCCTGCAGCCGCTCCTGCCGGGCGCGCGCGGCGGCCCGAACTCCTGCGCGCTCTGCCGCCGCCGCGCTCAATCGCAGGCGGTGCCCCAGCCCGAGGTTCCGTCGCACAGCTTGATGCTCTGGTCGACGCTGGTGACCCAGACCATGCCGTCGTTAGGCTGGCCGGTACGGTTGCACTCGAGCAGCACTTCGACGATGCGCCCGACCTGCTCGTCGGCGCAGACGATCTCGATGCGTACCTTGGTCGAGGAGTCGGCGAGTTGCTGCCTGATCGTCTTCGGGTTCTCGCTGGTTCCGTCGGGTCCGCAGCAATCGACCTTGGTCACGCTCATGCCCGGAAAGCCCCTGAACAGGCGGAACGCATCCCTCACGCGGCCGAGTTTCGCTGGCTGGATGATCGCCTTGACTTCCTTCATGTCACTGCCCTCCGTCGGTCGCCATCAGCGGTGTTTCTGCCCGCCACGGCGCGAAATCACGGTTCTTCGCGACCACGCGCGAACGCTGCTCGATGCCCGTCAACCGCGCCGGACCGACGCGGGTCCGTCCGGCGCGCGCGCACGCTCGGCTGCACCAGCGAGGCGCCCCCGCCACAAGCGCGAGCGCGGCGGATCTTCGCCCCGCGCGC
>CANGUQ010000195.1 GCA_947456915.1 Betaproteobacteria bacterium | reverse complement strand
TCGCGCCAGCAGCGCCAGATCGTGCTCGCGCTCGCGCAGCGGGGGAAGAGCGAGTGTCAGCACGCTGATCCGATAGAACAGATCCGCCCTGAACTCTCGGGCTCGTACCATTTCGTCAAGCGCGCGATTGCTGGCCGCAATGAACCGGACATCGATTCGCGTCGGATCGTTGCTGCCGACACGCGTTATCTGCTGCTCCTGGATCACGCGCAGGAGCCGGGCCTGACCGGGGAGCGGCAGTTCGGACACCTCGTCGAGGAAGACCGTGCCGGTGTGACCGCTCTCAAGCAACCCCGGGCGGCCGCCTCGGCGAGACCCGGTGAACGCGCCTTCCTCATGGCCGAACAGTTCAGACTCGATCAGTGTCTCCGGAATCGCGCCGCAGTTGATCGCAACGAAAGGCCGTTGCGCGCGGCTCCCGGCGTTGTGTATGGCTTGTGCGAACAACTCCTTTCCGGTGCCGCTCTCTCCGGAAATCAGCACCGTCGAGTCCGTGCGCGAGAACGCCCGCGCCCGCGTGCGTGCCCGGTTGATCGCCGGGGATTCGCCGACGATATCGTCGAACGTCCACGCGGCGGATCGCGCACGATCGCCGTCGGCGCGTCGCACCGCGGCATCCGCGTGACGTACGGCGGCCGCATCCCGGCACGTCAGCAGGGCGCCGCGGACGTGATCAGCGACCACGATCGGCACGCGATTGGCCACGACGAGAGCGCCACCGAGGTGAACGACGCGGTCGGCATCCTCGGTACCGCTGGCGAGTGTGTCCGCGAGCGACAGCGCCGGACAGACTTCATGCAGGCGACGGCCGATCAGGGCCGCTGGCGATTTTCCCAGAAGCCCGGCCATCGCGCGGTTGACGACGCGTATCCTGTCATCCGCGTCGACCGCCACCACGGAGTCGGGCAGCCGGGCCAGCACCGCCTCCAGTTCCGCGCGGCGCAATTCTTCCTCGAAGGCAAGGCGCGCCAGAGACAGCGCGTCCTCGATGGCATTGCGCATCGATGCCTCCGAGTAGAGCAGGACGCCCCGGGCGCCGCGGCGCTGGGCGAGTTCGATCACCAGGCTCGACCCTACGAACACTTCAGTGCCGCGAGCGATCAACTCCGCGACATGACGATCGGCGTCCTCGAGACCCGTGTAGTGGCTCTGCACTGCAGCAGTTCCCAGCAGGGGCTTGAGTGCCTCGAGTTCGCGGTTGATCTCGTGGTAAGTGAATATCGCGATTCGCTCCGACATCTGCCTCGCGGTTGCCAGCGCGTTGAGGATGTCGAAGCCGCTCACGCGCACCAGCGTGACGGGCAGCGCTGCCTGCCGGCGCAGGAATTCGCCGTTTGCCCCGGCGCTGACGAGAACGTCGATGGCGCGTTGAGACCTCAGTTGATCGAGCGCGCGCAACGCCTCGTCGAAGATGTGTTCGACGAAGACGACGTCGGCGCGGGCGACGAACGCTTCGCTCACGCGGTGGGCCAGGACGTTCAGGCTTCCGTGACTCACGATGGCGATGCACGGCCGTCGCTCGCGTGCCATGGGCGGGGCCGTCGTGCGGGGCGGACGGGACAGGGTGCGACGAGCGTCTCGGGACATCGCGGGCGCTGCGTGAACAGGTTCAAACATGAAACTCTAAACGGTGCAAGAATGCAACAACCGTGGCTGGCCGGATCGGTGCCGCTGTGGCTGAGCCAATGTATTCATGGACTTGCGACAGAAGGCCGGGCTGGCATCGAAGCTGCAACGGAGGGCGGCATCACTCACCAGCGACCGGCAACCATGCATCGACCGAGAACAGCAGCAGAGCGCCGACGGTGCTTCCGCGAAGTCATTGACGCAGGGCTGGTTGCCTGCCACGGGGCCTACGACGCGCTCAGTGCACGCGCGCTCGAGCAGTGCGGTGCGCGAGCGATCTACGTGAGCGGCTTCGCTGCGGCTGCCTCGGCGTTCGCTCTGCCCGATCTGGGAATCGTCACGCAGACGGAGATGGCAGAGCACATCCGGCGAATCTGTCGGTCGACATCGCTACCGGTTTTTGCGGACGCCGATACCGGCTATGGCGGTCCGTTGAACGTCGCGGCGACCGTTCGCGAATGGGAGGCAGCCGGGGTTGCGGGCCTGCATCTGGAAGACCAGACGTTCCCCAAGCGATGCGGGCACCTGGCCGGAAAATCGGTGGTGCCGGTCGCCGAGATGGTCGAGCGGCTGGGCGCGGCGCTCGATGCGCGGAGCGACCCCGGCCTGATGATCGTTGCTCGCACGGATGCGCTGGCCGTTCACGGCCTGGAGGATGCACTCGATCGGTGCCGCGCATATGCGCGCGCCGGAGCCGACGCCCTCTTCGTGGATGCTCCGGTGGACGAACAACAGGTCGAACGGATAGGGCGACTCGCTGACGAGCTAGGGAAACCGCTGGTGTTCAATTCTGCGCGTACCGGCAAGAGCCCTTTCCTGAGCGAGGTGCATCTCGCCAAGGCCAGGTACCGGATCGTGATCTACCCGATAGAAATGCTCTGCGCAGCGCAGCACGCCGTTACCCGAGTCGCGCGGCAACTGCTGGCTGCAGGCGATACATGCGCGATCGCCGATCAGTTGTCGGGTTTCGCAGAGATCAACGATCTGGTCGGGCTGGGCGACTACCTGCAGGTTGGCCTGCGCACGGATACCGGGCGGGACTCGATGCGGCCAGCCGGGACACGAAAACAAGGCGCTTCCGGGGTTGCCAAGCGGATGCGGCCCGCAGTTCCCAATAACAGGAGGAGAGCACGGTGACGGGACATCGAAGAACGCTGGTACGAATGGGGTTGGGCCTGCCGTTGCTCGCGTTGGCAGGTCGCGGCCGAGGGCAGAGCTCGTTTCCGACCCAGAGTATCCGGTTCATCGTGGCGTTCGGGCCTGGCACGGGGAGCGACATCATCGCGCGAGTTCTGGCTCCGGCGATGAGCAAGATTCTCGGTGTGCCCATCATCGTCGAGAACCGGCTCGGTGCGGGCGGAGTGATCGGTACCGAAGCGGTTGCACGCGCCGCTCCTGACGGCTACACCCTGTCGCTGGGCACGACCAGTTCCTTCGGCACCACGCCCATACTCAATCCCACTGCGAAGTACTCATTCGAGAAAGACTTCTCGCCGGTGGCGGGTCTTGCGAAGACCGACTATGTGATCGTGACGGCGGCGACTCCCGATGCACCGAAAACGCTGCAGGAACTGTTGAGCCGTGTCCGGGCGACCCCTGCGGCTTTCGGATCCGCTGGTGTGGGTACCATCACACATCTTGCCACCGAGGTCCTGCTCCAGAGAGCCCAGGTGAAGGCCACCCATGTGCCCTACTCCGGAAGTGGCCAGGTAGTCGCGAGTGTCGCTGGTGGCCAGGTCCTGTTCGCCACCGACTCCCCGGCCGCGACGCTGGGACTGATCAAGGGCGGCAAGCTGCGGGCGCTGGCGACGACCGGCCGCGAGCGGATGGCTGCGACGCCCGAGGTCCCCACACTCATCGAGGCCGGATTTCCAGGGTTGGTGATCATCGCGTGGTGGGGTCTGGCGGCGCCCGCAGGAACGCCACCTGAAGTCGTGAAGAGACTGGGCGATGCCGCCTTCAAGGCGATGCAGACGCCCGAGCTGCGCGACCGGTTGCGAGGCATGGAGATCGACCCGATGCTGATGCAGCCGGGCGAGTTCACCGCCTTCATTCGGCAGGATATGCCGTTCTGGGTGAATTTCCTTCGCGACGCCAAGATCACCCTCGCCCCCTGATACGTACCATGTCATGGAGTACCGATGAGGATTTCCGGATTCGCTGCCGTGTTTGGTGATGACATCGATACCGATGTGATCTTCCCGGCCCGTTACCTGGCGGTATTGGACCCCGTTGAACAGGGTCGACACCTGTTCGAAACGCTGGGGCCTGGCGTGCTGCAGAGCGTGAAGCAGGCTGGCGTCGTGGTCGGAGGCTGGAACTTCGGCTGCGGCTCGTCACGCGAGCATGCAGTAACTGCAATGCTCGGCGCGGGCGTGCGGCTCGTTGTTGCCTGTTCGTTTTCGCGGATATTCTTCCGCAACGCGATCAACAACGGCCTGCCCGTGGTGATGTGCCCGGAGATCTTGCCGGGCGCCGAAAATGGAACCGCGATCGAGGCAGACCTTGCCGGAGGATCTCTGCGGGCGGGCGACCGTGCCCTGCGGTTCTCGCCCTTGCCGGCCGAGCTCTTGCGCATCCTCCAGGCGGGCGGATTGTGGGCGTCGGCCGGTCACGCGGCAACTGGGAGCGCCAGATGAGCATGACGCTTGCCGAGAAGATCATGAGCCGGCTCGCCGGGCGTCCTGCTGCGGCCGGGGACTTCCTCGAACTTGGGCCCGATTGGACGTTCAGTCTGGATGACGGTATCGGGCTGGTCGATCGCTACTTCCGGATGTACGGCGTCACCAGAATCGCCGCACCGGAGAAGATCGCGGTGTTCTTCGACCACTTCGCACCTGCCGACACGCCTTTGCATGCGCATGTGCAGAAGCTCGGCCGCGAACTCTGCGATCGGTTCGGCATCACCCGTCTGCACGACGTGGGAGAGGGGATATCCCATCAGATCGCCGTCGAGACGGGTCTGGTGCGCCCCGGCCAGATGGTCACGAACACCGATTCGCACACGACGACCGCAGGCGGTGTCGGGGCCGTCGGTTGCGGGATCGGCGTGGCGGAGATGGCCTACCTCTGGACCTACGGCAAGTTGTGGTTCATGGTGCCCGAGTCGATTCGCATCGAGTTGACGGGCCGTCTGTCTGACGGCGTCTTCGCGAAGGACGCAGTCCTGGCATTGCTGGGCATGATCTCCGCCCGCGGCGCTCTGTATGCTTCAGTCGAGTATCACGGCAGCGCGATCGCCGGCTTGTCCATCCCCGAGCGAATGACCCTGTGCAACATGGGTATCGAGATGGGCGCGAAGTTTGCGGTTGTGCCCGGCGACGAGGTCACCCGCGCGCACTACGCCGGCCTGGGTATCGACGTGGGGGAGATGCCACAACCGGATCCGGGGGCGCGCTATCGCAGTGCTCATTGTCTGGATCTTTCCACGGTCGAGCCCATGGTCTCGGCACCGCACAAGGTCGACAACGTCGTTGCGGCGACCAGCCTGCGCGGGGTCAGGATCAATCAGGCGTTCCTCGGCACCTGCACCAACGGCAGATTCGAGGACCTCAAGGCCGCGGCCGATATCCTGCGCGGCCGTCGGATTGCTCGCGGTGTTCGAATGGTGGTTACGCCCGCTTCCAAGCGCGTCTACATTCAGGCCGTGCGCGAGGGCGTCGTGGAGACCCTCATCGAGGCGGGATGCACCGTCACTACGCCCGGCTGCGGAGCTTGTGCCGGTATTCATCAGGGGGTGCTGACGGAGAACGAGGTCTGCGTGTCGAGTTCCAGCCGCAACTTCCTGGGCAGAATGGGCAACCGGGGTGCTTCCATTTATCTGGGTTCCCCTGCGACCGTAGCTGCATCGGCCCTGACTGGCGAGATAACGGATCCGCGCTCGGTGAACTAGATCGTCCCGGGTGCGCGGTGGTCCCCGAGGGCACCGCGCGGCGGCGAGCGCAGCGGGCAACCAGCCCCGCTTCTCCAGCAGCCGGCCAATGCGCTCGGCCATCTGTTGCACCAGCGTCTGCAGTTCGCCTGCGCCCGGTGGGCGCACCGCCCCGAACACCGGCGCACCGGACCCCTCGGTTACGTACACGCCATCGACGACGATCATGCGAAAGTACACATCCAGATTCAATGCCGAGCCGAGGCGCTGGATCAGCGTGACCGCACCCGTGTGGCCAGCGGCGCGGCTGACTCCAGGGCTGGCCGCCACGTTGGGCCGGGTGGCCGAGCCGGACGGTCGCCGCTGGATCACCGCGCGTCAGGCACCTGCCATGGCCACCGCCGGCGGCGCGCGCGCGATGCGCGTGCCCGACATCGGCCGGCTCGAGGAGGGCTGCCGCGCGGACATCGTGCTCTACGACCTCAACACGCCGGAGTGTGCGCTTCGCGCCGCCGCTGATGATCGCGCGCGAGGCGCTCGAGTGGGGGGGGGCGACGTCTTTGCCGAGGTGCTGGGCGAGTTCGCGACGCGCTGAGCGCCGCGCGTGCACGCCCAGCTAGGCGCGGTTTCGTCCCGTGGCACGCCGCTCTCTCGGGTACTGCGGCAGGCCACTCTCAGTGTCGTACAGCGGCAAGCTACTCTTGTCTGCCAGCCAAAGCCCAAGGCAGCGTGGTTCGAGAGAGGAGTCCGTGACGCTGAGCATAATCATGCTGCGCTGCTGTCCGGCCTCGTTCTCCGTCTGTGCACGCAGACAGTACCACCCGCCATGGCCCAACTCATAAGTCAACTCGAAGCCAATGGCGTGCGCTACTGTCTCGATCCTCTTGCCACGGCGCTGACGGAGGCTGCAGGTGCCCCGGGTAATCCACCACTCCTGGTGCCATTGCCGTTTCGAGGTGTCCCACCAGAGGGCCGCACCCGTCATGGCAATCAAGGCAGCGTAAACGATCAAAGCGGGATCTTGCGGAGTGCTTGCCACGTCGCGCAGCAACGCGATGAGCACGACCGCGCAAGCGATTGCGTATGCCATCAGTGTTCCGGTTTGCAATTGCGTCTCGAGCGAACTGCGTTCAAGTACCAGCACCGCGCCGGCATCGCGTCGTACGCGCCAGTGCGACGGTAACCCCGGTAGTCGAATGCGCGGGCTCTCGGTTTGTTGCAGCGACAAGGCTTGACACAACTGCTGCGCGACCTCGGGGCACTGGGTGGGCGAGCCAAGCTGCGACAGTCGGACCAGTTGCTCGTCGACGAGTGCGTACAGGCGAGGTGGACTGTACTGAGTCTGTGGCGCCGCGAGAGCCTGTCCTGATTTTCGTGTGTGAGGCATACCATGACGGAAAGGAGTCCGTATGCCAAGCCTGCAACCGAGCCGTACGAAGCTGAAGAACGCGGAGATCGCCGCCCGCACGGCGGCTCTGCCCAAGATCCCGAAGGACGTACTGGAT
>CANGUQ010000194.1 GCA_947456915.1 Betaproteobacteria bacterium | reverse complement strand
TGATCAGCGGCACATGCGCATCGCGCAGCAGTGCGATGGTGCTCTGGATCCGCTCCGGCGGCTCGTTCTGGCTGACGATCACCGGCTTGTCGCTCGCCTGCACGATCTCGAGGAACTCCCGGCACCACGCCTCGGAGTGGGCGCCGCCGATCGAGCGGGGAATCAGCATCTCCACGGTCGGGTCGGCGAGCAGCGTGCGGATGATCTGGTTGTACTCGCGCCAGGCCTGCGAGAAATGCGCGGTCACATCCACCGGATTGCCCAGCGAGGCAAAGTCCGGCGCGATCGGACGGATCGCCTCGACCGCCTGCGCGCTGGGCAGCGGCAGTGTGAGGCCGACCTCCTCGCAGCGATCGGCCATCAGCACGCCGGCACCGCCGGAGGTGGTGAGGATGGTCACGCCGTTGCCCCTGGGCAGGCGCCGATGCATGAACGCGTGCAGCGTGTCGATCAGATCGTCGATGTCGCGGATCAGCACGAAGCCGCCGCGGGCGAACGCTGCGCGATAGAGCGCAGCGTCGGCGGTCAGGTTGGCCGTGTGCGAGGCGACTGCACGCCTTCCGGCGCTGGTGTTGCCCACCTTCCAGACGAGGATCGGCTTGCCCAGTTCCAGCGCCCGCTCGCCCAGGGCGAGCAGGGCGCGCCCGTCGGTGAGGCCCTCCATGTAGGTGACCAGCACTTCGACCTCGGGCCGCTCGATCAGGTAGGCCATCATGTCGAGCGAGCTGATGTTCGCCTCGTTGCCGGTGGAGAACACGTAGCTGAAGCCGATGCCTTCGCGCTGGGCGTTGGAGACCACCGAGTAGCCGAAGCCGCCGCTCTGCGTGACCATCGACACGGGGCCAGGCTTGAGCCCGGGGTTGCTGAACGCGTGGCCGAAGCCGAGGTAGGCGCGAGCGTGCAGATTCATCACGCCCTGGCAGTTCGGGCCGATGATGCGCATGCCGGTCTCGGCCAGCGCTGCCTCCAGCTCGCGCTGCATCGGCATGCCGCGCTCGCCCAGTTCGCGAAACCCTGCCGACAGCACGATCGCGTGCGGCACGCCGGCGCGTCCCGCATCGCGGATCGCCTGCGGCACGCCCGCGGCCGGCACCGCGATCAGCGCGATGTCGCAGGGCTGGGGGAGGTCGGCGGCGCTCGCGTAGCACTTCAGGCCGCGGATCGTGTCGTAGCGGGGGTTGACCGGATAGACCGCCCCCTTGAAGCCGAACTCGGTGAGAAAGCGCATCGGCTGGCCGCCGATCTTGCGCGCATCCTCGCTCGCCCCGATCACGGCGACGCCGCGCGGTTCGAGCAGACGGGAGAAATCGTTGTTGGCAGTGGACATGGTGTGCTCAGTCGGCCTTGATGCCCGCAGTCTTCACCACCTCGGCCCAGCGCACGATCTCGGCCTTGACCAGCGCCGCGAACTGCTCCGAGCTGCCGGTGGCGATCTCGATGCCCTGCGCAGCGAACCGCTCCTTCAGAGCAGCCGTGGCGAGCGCCTTGCGGATGTCGGCGTTGAGGCGGGCCACCAGCGGGCGCGGCAGCGTGCCTGGCCCGGCGATGCCCCACCAGGGCGTGGCGTCATACCCCTTGAAGCCCTCTTCGGCGATCGACGGCAGCTCCGGAGTGACCGCGCTGCGCCTGGCGCTGGTGACCGCCAGCGCACGCAGCTTGCCCGCCTTGACGAACGGACCGACGGTCGACCAGCTGCCGAAGCTGTACTGGATCTGGCCACCCATCACGTCGGTGAGCGCCGGGGCCAGACCCTTGTACGGTACGTGGATGACGTCGATGCCGGCCTTGCTCTTCAGCAGTTCGCCCATCAGGTGCGAGCTGCCCCCCGAGCCGGTGGAGCCGTAGGTGAGCGTGCCCGGCTTCGCGCGCGCAAGCGCGACCAGCTCCTTCACGTTGCGTGCCGGCAGCGCCGGGTTCACCACGAGCACGAACGGGGCCTCGCCGGTCTGCGCGATCAGCGCGAAATCCCTGAGTGCGTCATAGGGCAGCTTCTGGATGACGCTCGGGTTGACCGCATGCGCGATGCCGATCTGGAGCAGGGTGTGTCCGTCGCCGGGGGCACGTGCGACCAGCTCGCTGCCCACCACCGTGTTGCCTCCCGGGCGGTTGTCCACGACCACCGTCTGATTCCAGACTTCCGAGAGCTGCGAACCGAGTGCGCGTGCGATCAGATCGTTCGCAGCCCCCGGGGCGAACGGCACGATGAAGCGTACCGGGCGGTTCGGAAACGGATCGCCGGGCTTCGCGGATTGCGCGTGCGCTGCGCCGCACAGGCCGACCGACAGGGCAAGCGCAGGCAGGGCGAGCAGCGCGGTCTTCGAGATCGGAGACGGGGTCATTGCCACCTGTCCTATGTCCGGCCGAACTTCTCGGTCGACGGATCGCGGGGAAACGAGCGCATCGCCTTGTGCGCATCGTGGGCCACGGAAAGTGCGTCGGCGAAGGCGAGATCGAGAGTACGGTAGAATAGGGCCTTGGTCGCCCGCAGCGCTGGTGCAGGCAGGGCTGCGAGCTGAGCCGCGAGCGCCAGGGCCGCCTCGAGCTGCTCGCCGTCGTCGACCACGCGGTTGACCAGCCCCAGTTCGCGCCCGCGCAACGCGTCGATCGATTCGCCGGTGATCAGCAGTTCGAACGCGGCCTTGGTCCCCACCTGGCGGGCGAGGTTGGGCGTGACCACCGCGCCGAGGATGCCGCGCTTGACCTCGGGATAGCCCAGGCGGGTGCTGCGCGCCGCAACCACCAGGTCGCAGGCGAGCGCCAGACCGCAGCCTCCGCCCAGCGTGTGGCCCTGCACCGCGGCGATCACCGGCTTGCCCAGGCCCGGGATCATCGTCTGCAGACCGCTGGTCAGGTCGGCTCGGCGCTCGACGAGATGCATCTTCTCGGGCACCAGGTCCTTGAACTCGCCGATGTCCGCGCCTGCGGAGAACGACTTGCCGGCGCCGGCGATGACGATGGCGCCGATGGCCGGGTCGGCGTCGGCAGCGCGCAGCGCCTCGATCAGCAGTTCGGTCAGCGCCATGCTCATCGCGTTGAGCTTGTCGGGGCGGTTGAGCGTGATCAGGCGCACCGCACCGCGCGTCTCGGTGAGCAACACGGAGTCGGTCATGGTCTCAGCGCCCCTTGAACACCGGCGGGCGCTTCTCCTTGAACGCAGCCACGCCTTCCTTGTGGTCTTCCGACAGGCGCACGTGCGTCTGCATCAGGGCCTCGTAATCGAGCAGCTGCTCGAGCGTGGGCGTGTACATGAACTGGAACATCTTCTTGGTGAGCCCGAGCATCCAGGTGGCCGAGGCGGCCATCTCGGCGGCGAGCGCGCGGGCCTCCGCCTGCAGGTCCTCGTCCGGGACGACCTTCATCGCGATCCCCAGCGCCAGCATCTCATCGGCACTGACGCGACGGCCAGTGTAGATCAGCTCCTTCGCCTTCGCGATGCCCAGATACTGGGACAGGAAGTAGATCGAGCCGCCGTCGGGGACTACCGCGACGCGCTTGAACGACAGGGCGAGGGTGGTGCTGCGCGCAGCGATGATCAGGTCGCTCGCGAACATCAGGCTGCTGCCGATGCCGTACACCGGGCCGTGCACCGCGGCGATCACCGGTTTCTCGATGCCAGCCAGCGCAGTGAACGTGCGGTGGCGCGACTTCGAGCGCGCGCGCGAACCGGTCAGATCGGTCTTCGCCATGTTGCTGATGTCCCCGCCGGACGAGAAGCCCTTGCCCGAGCCGGTCAGCACCACTGCACGCACTTCGGGGTCCTCCGACAGTGCGTTCGAGTATTCGTAGAGCAGGTCGTACATTTCGGACGACAGCGCGTTCACCTTCTCCGGCCGGTCGAGGGTCAGGGTGGCGATACCATCTGATTTTTCCAGGCGTACGGTCATCTCGGGGATCTCACGGTCGGGCGCGCCGCGCGAAGGGCGCGTACGCGGGTTGAAGTGACGGGTATTCCGGTATTCCAGATCGGTCCGCAGCGCCTGCGATGCAGGCGCGCGCGCACGCTTCAGCCCAGTCCGAAGTCGCGCAGGGCCTGCGCGCGCAGCTTGTTCTTCTGCACCTTGACGCTGCCGGTCATGCCGATCGCCTCGAAGTCGTCGACCACCTTCGCGTAGCGAGGCACCTTGAAGTTGGCGATGCGCGATCGGGTCCAGTCGATGAGCGCGGACGGCTCGAGCGCAGCACCCGCCTTGAGCACGACGTAGGCGGCGCCCACCTCGCCCAGGCGAGGATCAGGTACGCCGACCACCTGCGCCTGCGCCACCGCGGGGTGCTTGAGCAGAAGGTCCTCGACCTCGGCGGGCGCGACGTTCTCGCCGCCAACGCGAAACACCTCCTTGATCCGGCCGATGAAGTGCATGCGGCCTTCCTCGTCGAAGGTGCCCAGATCTCCCGTGCGCAGCCAGCCGTCGTCGGTGAAGGTCTTTGCCGTCTGCTCGGGCATCCTGTAGTAGCCGCGCATCACGCTCCAGCCGCGCACCTGGATCTCACCGGTACGTCCCGGTCCCACGGCGGCGCCGGTCTCGGGGTCGACCATGCGCACCGACAGTCCGGGCAGCGGCAGCGCGTAGCTGTGCCAGCGCTTGAGCGGCGGGTCGCGCCAGTCGGACATGCACACGTTGGGCGAGGCCTCGGACAGGCCGTAGGCGTGGCAGATTGTCTTCATGCCGAGCCTCGCCTCTGCCTGCTCCATCATCTGCGGCGTGCACGATCCCCAGCCGCCGCGCAGGACGAGCCGGCGGTTGGCGTAGCTCGGGTGGCTCAGCATCATCTGGAACATCGGATCGTTGCCGGAGGTGAACGTGCAGCGCTCGCTCTCCATCAGTTCAAGCGCCACCGCGGCGTCGAACGCGCCGCTGGACACGAGGCACGCCCCCGACATCAGTGCGGCGAGGATCGACAGCGTGGTGCCGGCGACGTGGAAGAACGGACGCGCACTGAAGTAGCGATCCTCCGCGCTCAGCCCGATGCGCAGGGCGATCTCGTGCGCGTTGCGCAGCATGTTGTCGTGGGTGAGCTGCACGCCCTTCGGAAACGACGTGCTGCCCGAGGTGTACTGGATCAGCACGACATCGTCGGGACGGCCCATGCCGGCAGGCAGCGTCACGTGTTCGCCGGCGGCGAGGAAGCGCTGCCAGCTCGATGCGGCGCCCGGCACGTCATCGCCGATCACCGCCAGATGGCGCAGCTGCGGCAGTGCCGCGGCAGGCAGGGCGGTATCGATCTGCGGCGCGATCTCGCGCAGCATCGCGATGAAGTCGACCTTCAGGAAGCGATCGGCAGTCACCAGCAGCCTCACGTCGGCCTGCTCCAGGCAGTAGCGAAGCTCGTCGGTCTTGAAGCGGGTGTTCACCGGCACCGTCACCGCGCCGATCAGCGCAGCGCCGAAGTAGAACGCCACCCACTCGACGCGGTTGCCGCTGCAGATCGCGACGTGATCCCCGCGGCCGATGCCGTGCGCGAGCAGCGCGCGCGCAACCGCGCGCGAGCGTTCCGCGAGTTCGCTCCAGCACAGGCGCTCGCCCTCGATCACCAGCGCCTCGCGTGATCCCCAGTCGCGCTGCGCGCGCGCGAGCGCCTGCTCGAAGCACAGCGGCGTCCACGGCCCTGCCGGGACGTGGACGACGTGGTCGGTGATGACGGCCGGATCGGGCATGGCTACTGCGGCAGTTCCAGCACGGCCTTGGACAGGATGTTGCGCTGGATCTCGTTGGAGCCGCCGTAGATGGTCCCCGGACGGGAGCTGTAGAACGGGGACAGCACGTTGACCGTCGTGCCGTCCACGTCGACGTCGCCGGCGAGCGCGCCGTACTCGTCGCCGACATCGAGCATCAGCTCGGAGATACGCTGCATCGCCTCGGTGGCCCAGATCTTGAGGATCGAGACGTCCGGACCCAGCGGCTCGCCGCGCCTGACCTGCTCGACGAATCCTTCGTAGGTCGCCGACAGGTCGGCGAGGTCCAGCCGCAACGCGGTGAAACGGTCCATGAACACCGGATCGTCCATCAGCCCTCGCGCGCGGGCGAGCTTCTCCAGCCGCTTGAACCCCTGCTGCGGCCGGCGCGGGCTGCCGATGCCCAGGCGCTCGAAGCCCAGCAGCGACTTGGCGATGGTCCAGCCCTTGTTCAGTTCTCCGACCAGGTTCTTCTTCGGCGTGCGCACGTTGTCGAAGAACACCTGGCAGAACTCCTCGTCTCCGGCGATGTTGCGGATCGGACGCACGGTGATGCCCGGCGTGGCCATGTCGAGCAGCAGGAAGCTGATGCCCTCCTGCTTGCGCGCTGTCCGGTCGGTACGCACCAGGATGTACATGTGCGTGCCGTCCATGCCCAGCGTCGTCCAGATCTTGCTGCCGTTGATGACGAAGTCGTCGCCATCGGGCACGGCAGTGGTCTGCAGACCAGCCAGGTCGGAGCCGGCGTTGGGCTCGGAGTAGCCCTGGCACCAGATCGCCTCGCCCGACAGCGTCTTCGGCAGGTAGTACGCCTGCTGCTCGGGCGTGCCGTAGCGGATGATGATCGGCCCCACCTGCGTGATGCCCTGGTCGGGCATGCGGCCGCAACCGTGACGCTCGAGTTCCTCGAGCATGATGATCTGCTTGATCGGCGACAGCCCCATGCCGCCCAGTTCACGCGGCCACGCCGGCGCGATCCAGCCGCGCTCGTAGAGCATCGCCCACCAGTCCTTGCACTCGTGCCAGTGCATGCGTCCGGGCGGGAAGCGTACGTGTTCGGGACAGTTGGCCTGCAGCCAGCTGCGCACCTCGCTGCGGAAAGTGTCGTCGGGCAGCGCGTCCCAGTCGGTATCGCGATCGGCGGTGGCGGTCATCGGGAAACTCCTGACATAGGCTGCAGACGAAGGGTGGATTGAAGCACGGGCGAGGCTCAGTCGGCCCTGATGCCGGCCGCCCGCGCGATCGGGCCCCAGCGGTCGAGTTCGACCTGTACGTAGTCGCGAAACGCCTTGAGGCCGATGGCAGCGGGCTCGGCGCCCTGGGCCAGAACCCGCTCGCGCATGGTGGGTGTATC
>CANGUQ010000193.1 GCA_947456915.1 Betaproteobacteria bacterium | reverse complement strand
CGCCGGTCCGGGGCGCCGCGGGTCGGCGCTGCACGCGGTGCAGCCTGTACGGCGGGAGGTGCGCGCTCCGTCAGTCGCCGTCGCGGGTGATGCGTCGCTGCAGCGGGTCGGCGAGTCCGAGCGCGGGCTTGGCCGCAGGGCGGGCGAAGCTGCCCCGTACGGGCTTGCGCGGGCCCAGGGCGTGCAGCGCCTCGACCATGCGTACGGCGCAACTGACCCCGTCGATCACCGGCACCGGAAGTTCGGGCGCAAGCTCGCGCGCGAGCCCGGCGAGCGGCCCGCCGCCGACGATCAGCACCTCGGCGTCGTCCTCGTCCACCGCGCGCAGACACTGTTCGAGCAGCGCCGCGCGGGCCGCCGTGCGCGCAGTCTCCAGAGTGCCCGGCAGCGTCGGCAGGGCCCGCACGCTCGCCAGCCGTGCGCTCATGTCGGCAGCGTGTGCGCACTCGATGTACCAGGTGCGCAGGCGCGGCGTCATGCACACCACCGAATAGCGGCGCCCGAGCAGGTAGGCGAAGTGGAACGCCGACTCGGAGATGCCGACCACCGGCACGTCGAACAGTTCGCGTGCGGCCTCCACGCCCGGATCGCCGAACGCGGCGACGATCACGGCGTCGCAGTCCTCGCCATGGGCGGCGATCGCGTCCAGTACCGCGTGCCCGGCGATTGCCGCCTCGGCACGATTCTCGACGTACTGGGTGCCGAAGCGTGCACTGACGGCAACGATCTCGTGATGCGGCGGCGCGGAGCGGCGCGCCTCCTCTTGTATGATGCGCGTCACCGCGTCAGTGGTGTTCGGATTGACAATCAGTGTCTTCATCGCAGGGGGGCGAGGATGGGAATGCTGCAGGAGTTCAAGGATTTTGCGGTCAAGGGCAACGTCATGGATCTGGCGGTCGGCGTGATCATCGGCGCAGCCTTCGGCAAGATCGTCGATTCGGTGGTGGGCGATCTGATCATGCCCGTCGTGGGCCGCGTGGTCGGAGGGCTGGATTTCTCCAGTTTCTTCATCGCGCTGAAGGCGGTGCCGCCCGACGTGGCGATGAATCTCGACGCGCTGAAGAAGGCGGGCATTCCGGTGTTCGCCTACGGGAGCTTCATCACGATCCTGCTCAATTTCATCATCCTCGCGTTCATCATCTTCATGCTGGTCAAGTGGATCAACAAGCTGAAGAGCGAGGCGCCTGCGCCCGAAGCTCCGGCCACCCCGGAGGAGGTGGTGCTGCTGCGCGAGATCCGCGACTCGCTGCGCAAGTAGCCGCGACGACGTTCAGCTGAACAGCCGCCGCGCGGGTGGCGCGGCCGCTGCCCGCTCCAGAGGCAGAGGCAGGCCGCAGCGCAGGTACTGGCCAGACCCGGGACGCGCGTACAGCGTGCCGTCGTCGACGATGACCTCGCCGCGCCGGATCACCGTCTGCGGCCAGCCGCGCAGTTCGCGCCCGGCGTAGGGCGTGTAGCCGACGTTGTCGTGCAGCAGCGACCAGTCGACGACGGTGCGCCGCTGCGTGTCCCACAGCACCAGATCGGCGTCGCTGCCGACTGCGATCGTTCCCTTGCGCGGGTGCAGGCCGTACATCTTCGCGTGATTGGTGGCGGTGAGAGCGACGAACTCGTTGACCGTCATCCGGCCCGCCATCACCCCCTCGGAGAACAGCAGCGGCAGCCGCAGCTCGATGCCCGGCACGCCGTTGGCCATCTCCTTGAACGTCGTGTCGGCGCCACGCGGCAGCTTGCCGCTCGCGTCGAAGCGATACGGCGCGTGATCGGAGGAGAACACCTGCAGGGTACCGTTGGACAACGCCCGCCACACGGCCTCCTGCGCACGCGCATCGCGCGGCGGCGGGCTGCAGCACCACATCGCGCCATCCATGCCGGGCTTGTCCAGATCCTCGGCGGTCAGGAACAGATACTGCGGGCAGGTCTCGCCGTAGACGCGAACGCCCAGCGTCTGCGCCGCGCGGATGTGCTCGATCGCCACCGGGTCGGATACGTGCACGATCAGCAGCGGCTGCTCAAGCAGCGTCGACAGCGCGATCACCCGGTGCGTCGCCTCGGCTTCCGCGACCGGGGCGTGCGCCACTGCGTGGTATTTCGGTGCGCGATGGCCGCGGTCGAGCAGGCGCCGCGCAATCCACTGGATCACTTCGTGGTTCTCGGCATGGACCATCACCATCGCCTGTTCACGCTGCGCGACCGCCAGTACGTCCAGCAACTGCGCGTCGTCGAGCCTGAGCCGGTCGTAGGTCATGTAGACCTTGAACGAGCGCACGCCCTCGGCGATCAGCGCCGGCAGTTCGACATCCATCGCCCGGGGCGTGGGGTCGGAGACGATGAGATGGAAGGCGTAATCGACCACGCACCTGGGCAGGGCGCGCGCCCGGTAGTCGTCGATCACCTCGCGCAGGCTGTCGCCGCGGTGCTGCGCGGCGAACGACATGAACGTCGTCGTGCCGCCGAAAGCGGCGGACACCGAGCCGGAGAGAAAGTCGTCCGCCGTCATCACGCCCATGCTCGACTTCTGTTCGAGGTGGACGTGACTGTCCACGCCGCCGGGCAACACCCAGCGTCCGGCGGCGTCGATGTCGCGCTCGCCCGGCGGCAGGTTCGAGGCGATCGCGACGATGCGGCCGTCGTCGATGCCCAGATCGGCCTCGAAGCTGTCGCTGGCAGTGCACACCCGACCGTTGCGTACGGTCAGCGCATGGCGGGGCGCTACTTGCAAATCAGCACCGGCGTCTTCGCGTGCGCGAGGACCTTCCTCGTTTCGCTGCCCAGCAGCAGGCTGGCGAGGCCCTTGCGCCCGCCCGAAGCCATCACGATGAGATCGCAGCCTTGCTCTTCCGCCACCTTGATGATCGTGTCGGCAGTGTGATAGCTGGTCACGTGAAGGGTGGAACTGGGTACGCCAGCCTCGGCCGCCGCATCGGTCACCTGTGCGAGAAAGCGCTCCGCGCGGCTGACCGCCTCGCGCTCGAAGCGCGCCTCGATCTCCGGGTCGAACGGGCCCGAGTCCTCGTAGACCGGCGGGTAGTACTCGGGCACCACGTGCAGGCCGGTGACCTTGGCCCCGACCGCCTTCGCCAGGCCGAGCGCGTGCTGGATGGCCAGCGACGAGTGCGGGGAACCATCGGTGGGAATCAGGATGTGCTGGTACATTCTCGGCCTCCTGCCGCAGACGCCGGCTTGCGGGTTGCGGATCCGGCGAACGCCCTGAGCGTGCTACGTCCCGGACAAATTCGCAAGCGGCTCCCGAGCGATGCGCGGCCGGCGCTCGCCGCACCGGGGATCACGTCTTGGCGCAGTACTTTCTCATTCATCCGGAAAATCCGCAGGTCCGCCTGCTGCGTCAGGCGGCGGCGATCGTGCGCGATGGCGGGCTCATCGTCTATCCGACCGATTCCTGCTACGCCCTCGGTTGCCGTCTCGGCGACAAGAACGGGGCCGATCGCATCCGCCGCATCCGCCAGCTCGATGCGCAGCACCACTTCACGCTGGTGTGCCGCGACCTTACGGAGGTGGGCCGCTACGCTCGGGTCGACAACCGACAGTTCCGCCTGCTGAAGGCGGCCACCCCTGGCAGCTACACGTTCATCCTCGAGGCCACGCGGGAAGTGCCGCGCCGGATGATGCACCCGCGTCGCTCGACGATCGGACTGCGGGTGCCGGACCACACCGTGGTCAGCGCACTGCTGGCCGAGCTGGGCGAGCCGCTGCTCAGTTCCACGCTGCTGCTGCCCGGCGACGAACTCCCGGACAACGACGCCGTCGCCCTGCGCGAACGCCTGCAGCACGACGTCGATCTGGTGCTGGACGGGGGCTCGTGCGGCGTGGAGATGACCACGGTCATCGACCTCACCGTCGATCCGCCACAGATCGTGCGGCAGGGCAAGGGGGCGGCCGGCGTGCTCGGCACCGAGCGCTCGCGCGAGCGCTGAGCCCCCGCCCGCCGCCGGCTGCTTGCTTATACTCGGCGCTCGGCGGCCACTGGCTGTCGCCGGCCGTCCGGGCCTGTCCCGCCGCCGCCAACGCAAGGAGTCGAACACACGATGTATGCCGACCGGGTCTTGTCCGGCATGCGCCCGACCGGCGCGCTGCACCTGGGCCACTACCACGGCGTGCTGAAGAACTGGGTGCGGCTGCAGCACGAGCACGAGTGCCTGTTCTTCGTCGCCGACTGGCACGCCCTCACCACCCACTACGACACGCCCCAGGTGATCGGTCAGAACGCCTGGGAGATGGTGATCGACTGGCTGGCCGGAGGCGTCGACCCGGCACACGCGACCATCTTCATGCAGTCGAGGGTGCCGGAGCACGCGGAACTGCACCTGCTGCTGTCGATGATCACGCCGCTGGGGTGGCTCGAGCGCGTGCCCACGTACAAGGACCAGCAGGAAAAGCTCTCGGAAAAGGACCTGTCGACCTACGGCTTCCTCGGCTACCCGCTGCTGCAGGCTGCGGACATCCTGATCTATCGGGCGAACCGGGTTCCGGTGGGCGAGGACCAGGTTCCGCACATCGAGTTCACGCGTGAGATCGCGCGCCGCTTCAACCACGTCTTCGGGCGCGAGCCCGGGTTCGAGGACAAGGCAGAGGCCGCGGTCAAGCGCCTCGGCAGCAAGCGCGCTAGGCTCTACCGTGACCTGCGCGCGCGCTATCAGGAGCAGGGCGACGACGAGGCGCTGCTGGCCGCGCGTGCGCTGCTCGAGGAGGTGCAGAACCTGAACATGTCGGATCGCGAGCGGCTGTTCGGCTACCTGGAGGGCGGAGGCAAGGTCATTCTCGCCGAGCCGGAGGCGCTGCTGACCGAGGCCTCGAAGATGCCCGGCCTGGATGGCCAGAAGATGTCCAAGTCGTACAGCAACACGATCGCGCTGCGGGAGGATCACGACAGCGTGGTGAAGAAGATTCGCACGATGCCCACCGATCCCGCGCGCGTGCGTCGCACCGACCCCGGCGAGCCCGGGCGGTGCCCCGTCTGGGAGTTCCACAAGGTCTATTCGCCCGAATCGGTGCGACAGTGGGTCGAGCAGGGCTGCCGCAGCGCCGGCATCGGTTGCCTGGAATGCAAGCAGCCGGTGATCGATCGCGTGCTGGAAGAACAGGAACCGATGCGCGAGCGCGCTCGACCGTATCAGGAAGATCCGTCGCTGTTGCGCAGCATCGTCGCCGACGGCTGCGAGCGGGCGCGCGAGCTCGCCACGGAAACGATGCGCGACGTGCGCGAGGCGATGGGGCTCGACTACGGCTGAGGGCACGGGCGTGTAAACTGCGCCCCGCCATGATGCCTGTCCCCCCGACCGCCGAATCCGCTGCCGCGCCGCCGACGGTCGACACGACCGGCCCGGACGTTCCGGCGCTCGCGCGCATCCACGGCGAGCCGCTGCTCGCGGTGCCGCAGGACCTGTACATCCCGCCCGATGCGCTGCGGATCATCCTGGAGAGCTTCGAAGGGCCGCTCGACCTGCTGCTCTACCTGATTCGCAAGCAGAATCTCGACGTACTCGACATCCCGATGGCGCAGCTCACGCGCCAGTACCTCGAGTACATCGACGTCATGCGCGACAACCGGCTCGAGCTCGCCGCCGAGTACCTGCTGATGGCGGCGCTGCTGATCGAGATCAAGTCGCGGATGCTGCTGCCGCGGCCACCGGCAGCCGTCGCCGAGGAGGACGATCCGCGGGTCGAACTCGCGCGTCGTCTGCTGGAGTACGAGCAGATCAAGCTCGCGGCGCAGAAGCTCTCCGCGATGCCGCAGGCAGGGCGCGACTTCGAACTGGTGCACGTGATGTTCGAGCGCGTGCAGCTCGAACTGCCGCCTCGCGTGTCTCCGGACGACCTCAAGGCAGTCTGGCTGTCGCTGCTCGCGCGTGCGAAACTCAATCGGCATCACCGCATCACCCGCGAAGAACTCTCCGTGCGCGAGCACATGAGCCGCATCCTGCGCCGCCTGCAGGACCGCCAGTACGTCGAGTTCTTCGATCTGTTCGAGTCGCATGTGAGCGTGCCGGTAATCGTGGTCAGCCTGCTCGCGCTGCTGGAACTCGCGCGCGAGTCGCTGGTGCAGATCACGCAGTCGGCGCCCTATGCGCCGATCCACGTGCGCCTCGCCGGCGCCGAGGGCGAAGCGGAGCCGCCCGAGCCCGCCGCGCCCGCCGATATCGAGGCAGGACCGCACTGAAATGGACGAGACGACCGCAGCCGTAGTGCCGGAACAGACGGGATTCGATCTGGATCACGTGAAACGCGTGCTGGAAGCCGCACTGCTCACGGCGGAGGAGCCGCTGTCGGTCAATGCGTTGCGCCGCCTGTTCGAGGACGAACTGGGCGCGGAGTCGCTGCGTCGCGTGCTCGACTCCCTGCGCGAGGACTGGGCCGATCGCAGCGTGGAACTGACGCAGGTCGCCAGTGGCTGGCGGTTCCGGGCCCGGCCCGAGCTGCAACAGTTCCTCGACCGGTTGCGCCCGGAGAAGCCGCCGCGCTACTCGCGGGCCGTGATGGAAACGCTGGCGATCATCGCCTATCGCCAGCCGGTGACCCGCGGCGACATCGAGGCGGTGCGGGGGGTCACCGTCTCCGGCGCGCTGGTCAAGACCCTCGAGCAGCGCGGCTGGGTCGAGGCGGTCGGCCATCGCGAAGTGCCGGGGCGCCCGGCGCTGTACGCCACCACACGCCAGTTTCTCGACGACCTGAACCTCGCCTCGCTCGGCGATCTGCCCCCGCTGGACGATCTGGGCACGCTGGTCGAGTCGGCACCCGAGCTTGCCCTGGCCCCGCCAGCGGAAGCCGCGCCGGAGGAGGCCGTGGCCGCCGCACTGCCGGCACCGGAGCGGGCCGAGGCTGCTGACAGCGCTGCAGCGGAAGCGGGCGAGGGCCCGATCGAGGCGGAATGCACTGCAGGTCCGCCGGGCGCAGCCGCTGCCGATGCGGCAGGCGGTTCGACTGAGCCAGAGGAGGGTGCAGCCGCAGAGCCGGGGGTCGATCCCGGCGCGGGCGCAGCCGCAGCGACAGGCCCCGAAGCCAAAGCAGGGGCTGCCGCCGTCGATCAGG
>CANGUQ010000192.1 GCA_947456915.1 Betaproteobacteria bacterium | reverse complement strand
TGCTGATCGACAACCGCGGCGGCGCCGGCGGGCTGATCGGCGCCGAGGTGGCGGCGAAGGCGATCGCCGACGGCTACACGCTGCTGCTCAGCAGCCCCGGCCCGCTGGTGATCCTGCCGCACCTGCAGAAGCAGACGAGCTACGATCCGCTGGTCGACTTCGCGCCGATCGGTCTGATCTCGAAGGGGCCGTTCCTGCTGCTCGCCCACCCGTCGCTGCCGGTGAAGACCGTGGCCGACCTGCTGGCGATGGCGCGGGCACAACCGGGCAGACTCGACTACGCCTCGGCTGGCAGCGGCGCGGCGAACCACCTCGCGATGGAGCTGTTCAAGTCGCTCGCCGGCGTGAACATCACGCACGTCCCGTACAAGGGGGCGCCACAGGCGGTGACCGATCTGCTCGCCGGACAGGTGCCGCTGATGTTCAACTCCATTGCGCCGGTAGCGCAGTTCGTGCGCAACGACCGGCTGCGCGTGCTGGGCATCTCCAGCGCCGCGCGCTCGCCGCAGCTGCCGCACGTGCCGACGATCGCGGAGGCGGGCGTGCCCGGATTCGAGGTGTCGACGTGGTTCGCCCTGCTCGCGCCGGCGAAGACGCCGCGCGCGCTGATCGATGTGCTGAATGCAGCACTCGCGCGCGCGGTACAGTCGAACGAGGTGCGCGCTCAGCTGGAGGCGCAGGGGCACGATCCGGCGCTGGGTACGCCCGAGTCGCTCGGGCAGTTCCTGCGCGTGGAGCATGCACGCTATGCGAAGGTCGTCAGGCAGTCCGGTGCGCGTGTTGACTGAGCGCGGCGGCGAACCGTGCGCCCGGCGCCGGCTCGCGCGCGGCTGTGCGCCGATCGCGGCAGAGGATGCCCACGGGCGGATCGCCTGCCTGTCGGCCGGTCTGCCGCGCCTGAGTGGTAGCGAGCGCACGTCTGGCGGACGGTGGGCGGTTTCACCGGGTGTGTCCTGCCTCTCGCACTTGCGCCTCGAGGTCTGCGGAGGCGGACGGTGGGCGGTTTCGCCGGGGGTGTCCTGCGTGCACCCGGAACTGCCCGTCGTCGAGGTCGTGCGTATGATGAGGGCGAGCGCAGGGTGCGCGCGCCAGCCTGCAGGTGAGCAGGACCTCGCCCATGCGCGGGCGCGGCTCGCGCGTGCGACGCGGGCAGCGCCTCGAGGGTGTGGAGTCGGCTGAAGCGAGACGAGGGGATCTAGACGCAATGAGCGGTCCGGAGACGACAGGAGACGCGGCGGGCGCTGCGCCTCGCAGCGAGATACGCGACGGCATGCGCATCGACTGGGATGTGCCGATCGCGATGGACGATGGTGTGGTGCTGCGCGCCGACGTGTTCCGGCCGGTGGCCGAGGGGCGCTATCCGGCGCTCGCGAGCTACGGCCCTTACGGCAAGGGGCTCGCATTCCAGGACGGGTACAGGACCGCGTGGGAGATCATGGCGCGCGACAACCCCGATGCGGTGGCCGGCAGCAGCAACCGTTATCAGAACTGGGAGGTGGTCGACCCGGAGAAGTGGGTGCCCGACGGTTACGTCTGCGTGCGCGTGGACTCGCGCGGGGCAGGGCGCTCGCCCGGGTATCTCGCGCACAACAACGCGCGCGAGACGCGCGACTTCCACGACTGCATCGAGTGGATCGCCGCCCAGCCGTGGTGCAGCGGCAAGGTCGGGCTGAACGGCATCTCCTACTACGCGTCGAACCAGTGGCGGGTTGCGGCCACCCGGCCGCCGCATCTGGCGGCGATCTGTGTGTGGGAGGGCTGGGCGGACTGCTATCGCGACGGGGCGCGGCACGGCGGCATCGCCTGCACGTTCCGCAAGAACTGGCAGGACATGCAGGTGACGACCGTGCAGCACGGCGTGGGCGAGCGCGGTGCGCGCTCGCGCGTGACCGGCGAACTGGTGTGCGGCCCGGACACGCTGTCCGAGGCGCAACTGATCGCCAACCGCGAGGACATGTGGGCCGAGTACATCGCACGCCCGCTCGACGACGCGTGGTACCAGGAGCGCTCGGCCGACCTGTCCCGGGTCGAGGTGCCGCTGCTGTCCGCGGCCAACTGGGGCGGGCAGGGGCTGCATCCGCGCGGGAACTTCGAGGGCTTCATGCACGCGTCCTCCGCGCAGAAGTGGCTGGAGGTGCACGGCGGGTCGCACTGGGCGCCGTTCTACACCGACTGCGGCGTTGCCCTGCAGAAGCGCTTCTTCGATCACTTCCTGAAGGGCGAGGACAACGGCTGGGCGCAGCAGCCGCGCGTGCAGCTCAGCGTGCGCCACCCCGGCGAGAAGTTCGTCTGTCGCCACGAGAACGAGTGGCCGCTCGCGCGCACGCAGTGGACGCCGCTGCACCTCGATCTGCCGCGGCGCGCGCTCGCGGGTTCGCCGCCGACAGGCGAAGCGCAGGTGCACTACGACGCGATGGGCGACGGTCTCACCTTCACCACCGCGCCGCTCGAGCACGACACCGAGATCACCGGACCGGTGGCGCTGAAGCTGTTCGTGTCGTCGTCCACGACCGATGCCGACATCTTCGCCGTGCTGCGCGTGTTCGCCCCGGGTGGCAGGGAGGTGGTGTTCCAGGGCGCGCTCGATCCGCACACTCCGGTCGGGCAGGGCTGGCTGCGCGCCTCGCACCGCAAGCTCGATCCGGTGCGCTCGACACCGTGGCGGCCGTATCACACGCACGATGAACTGCAGCCGCTGACCCCGGGCGAGGTGGTGGAACTGGACATCGAGATCATCCCGACGTGCATCGTGGTGCCCGCCGGCCACCGCATCGCGCTGTCGGTGCGCGGCCGGGACTACGAGTACGACGGCGAGGCGGCGACGCTGTCGAACATGAAGAATCCGATGCGCGGCTGCGGCCCGTTCCTGCACGATGACCCGCAGGACAGGCCCGCCGAGGTGTTCGGCGGCAAGGTCACGCTGCACGCGGGGCCGGGCCGGATGCCGCATCTGCTGCTGCCGATCATTCCGCCGCGGCGCTGACGCGGGGGGCGCGCAGGCGCGCGGCCGGTTGCAGTCCGGCGCGCGGCTGCACGACCGTCCAGGGCTGGAACGCTGCGCCGCGGCGCAGCGCGATCGGGGCCGGTCGCGACGGGCGCGCGACCGCATCGCTGCAGGACGCCCGCGGCTCACCCTTCACTGGAGACATGGACGATGAAGATCACCGGCTGTTCAACCTCGATCGTGCTGCTGCCCGCGGACGAGCCGCTGGCTGGCGGGCCGACCATCCCCGGCACGCGCAACTTCGTGACGCTCGAGTTGCACACCAGTCAGCCGGGGCTCGTCGGCATCGGGCTCACCTTCTTCGGCGGCCCGCTGACGGCGGCGCTGCGCCACACGGTCGACCTGCTGTGCTCGATGATCATCGGCGAGGATCCGCTGCGCATCGAGGCGATCGGCGACAAGCTGCGCAGCGCGGCAGGCGCCTCGGCGGGCCCGGGCGGGATGTTCACGCTGGCGCTGTCTGCGATCGACATCGCGCTGTGGGACATCAAGGGCAAGGCGTTCGGCGTGCCGGTGTCCACGCTCGTCGGCGGGCATCGCACGCGCGTGCCGACCTACGCGAGCGGCGCGCTGATGCGCAACTTCACGCTGGAGGACGGCGTACGGGCGGCGGCCATGCTGGTCGAACAGGGCTGGCGGCAGATGAAGACGCAACTCGCGCTGCCGGGCGAGACCACGCCGGACCGGGAAGAACAGCGCATCCGGCTGATCCGCGAGGCGATCGGTCCCGACATCGATCTGATGTGCGACATCAACCAGCGCTGGGACGTGCGCCAGGCGATCTCGATCGGTCAGCGCGTGGAACAGTACGGCCTGTTCTGGCTGGAGGACGTGGTCGCGCACGACGACTACCCCGGGCTCGCGGCAGTGGCCCGCGCGCTGAACACGCCGATCGCCGCCGGCGAGTACGTCTACGGATCGGTGCCGTTCCGGCACATGCTGGAAGCGCGCTCGGTCGACATCGTGATGATCGACGTGCTTCGCGCCGGAGGCATCACCGGCTGGCTGAAGATCGCCGGCATGGCCCAGGCGTTCAACCTGCCGGTGGTCAGCCACCTGCTGCCCGAGGTGCACGTGCACCTCATCTCGGCGATTCCCAACGGGCTCACCGTCGAGTACATGCCGTGGTCGGGCGCGCTGTTCCAGGAGGTACCCTTCATGAAGGACGGCGCGCTGGAGGTGCCGCAGAAACCGGGCCTGGGGCTGGAGTTCGACTCGCGGGCGCTCGCGCGCTTCCGCGGCTGACCGGCGGGGCGAGCCCCGGGCTTCCCACAGCGAGCCCTGCCCATGACGCAAAAAGGGGTCAGAAGGAAAAAGGGGTCAGGGTCGATTTCCGGCCTCCCGGTCCCGCTCGCGAGCCCGCATTTTCCGGAAATCGGAAATCGACCCTGACCCCTTTTTCCGGAAATCGACCCTGACCCCTTTTTGGGTTCCTTTTCGGCGGGGCGGGTCAGCGGGGGGCGAGTTCGGCGAGCCTGAGTCGCTGCACCTTGCCTGACGGACCTTTGGGCAGTTCGTCGACCAGCAGGATCACCTTCGGTGTCTTGTAGGGGCCGAGTTCCTGGCGGCAGAACGCGGTGAGTTCGTCGGCGCTCGTGCTCATCCCGGGCTTCACGATCACGCAGGCCATGATCTCCTGACCGTAGTTGCGGTCCGGGATGCCCACCGCAGCGGCTTCCAGCACAGCCGGGTGCCTGAGCAGTGCCTCGTCGATCTCGCGCGGCGCGATGTTCTCGCCTCCCTTGATGATCAGTTCCTTGATGCGCCCGGTGACGAACACGAAGCCGTCCTCGTCGAGATAACCGACGTCGCCGGTGTGGAGCCAGCCCTGCGCGTCGAAGGCCTGCGCGGTCTGCTCGGGCGACTTGTAGTAGCCCTTCATCACGTTGTCACCGCGGATCATGATCTCGCCGGGCTGGCCGGGCGGAAGGTCGCGACCCCCGCCATCGACGATCTTCGCCTCGTTGCCGAACGCCTGGCCGGGGCTGCCGATCTTGCGCCGCGACGGATCGAGGGGATTGGTGAACGCGGGCGCATTGGTCTCGGTGAGGCCCATCGTCTCGATCACGCCGATGCCGAACTTCTCCTCGAACGCGCGGTGCTGCTCCGGGGGCAGCGGGGCCGAGGCCGAGCGGCAGAAGCGCACGCGCGAGACGTCGAGTCCGAGTTCACGCGGCGTCGGCCCGTTGAGCAGATAGGCAATGATCGTCGGCACGACGTTGATCCACGTGCACTCGTGCTGCGCCGCGAGCTGCCAGAAGTTCGATGCGGAGAAGCGGTGCGGCATCACCACCGAACCGCCGTGCACCAGCGGCGCGACAGTCGTCACGATCTGCCCGTTGATGTGGTAGAGCGGCAGCGCGCACAGCACGCGGTCGCGCTCGGTCAGCCGGTGCGCCTGCGAGGTGAACAGCCCGCCGGAGATCACTGCCTTCTGCGTCTGCACCACACCCTTCGGCACACCGGTGGTACCCGAGGTGTACATCAGCAGCGCCTCGTCGCCCTCGGCGACCGCCGGCAACGGCATGTGCGCGATGTAGGGGTCGTCGAAGATGTCGATCTGGTCGGGATTGAGCGGGAACACCGCGATTTCGCGATCGGAGGCATCGGTGATCGCCTGCAGCGGCTCGCGCAGCCGCTCGACGAACTCGTGCGCGCAGAACACGAGCCGCGTGTCGGAGTGCTCGAGCACGTACTTGAGCTGCGAGCCCTGCGCGAGAAGGTTCACCGGCTGCACGGTCATTCCCGCATACATCACGCCGATCAGCAGCCGCGCGGTCTGATATCCGTTGTGCATCATCAGCGACACCTTGTCGTCGGGCTGCAGTCCGTTCATCAGCAGCACACGCGAGAGCTCCCGGCAGTGCTCCTGCAGCCGGCCGTAGGTCATCACCGTCCCGGTCTCCGGGGCGATCAGCCACGGCGCTTCGGGCTGGCGCTGCGCCCAGTGGTCGACGTAGTGGCGAACGGTGCGCGCTGCCGGGGCGTTCATCGCGCGCTCATTCGCCCTTGATGCCGGCCTTCCTGATCACGGCCGGCCACATCTTCAGCTCGGCGCGGATCATGTCGGCGAACTGCTGCGGCGTGCTGCCCACCGGATCGAAGCCCTGCGCGATGAAGTTGTCGCGTACCTCGGGTACCGCCAGCGCGCGTGCCGTCGCCTGCTGCACCCGGTCGATGATCGCCTTCGGCGTCCCCGCCGGCGCCAGCATGCCGAACCACGACGGCAGCTCGTAGCCGGGAAGCGATTCGGCGATCGCCGGGATCTCGGGGGCACCGGCGGTGCGCTTCACGCTGGTGACACCCAGCGCGCGCAGCTTTCCCGAGCGAACGTGCTGCAGCGACGCCGCCGCCGAGGCGAACAGCAGCTGTACCTGCCCGCCGATCACGTCGGGGATCGCCGGACCCGCTCCCTTGTACGGGATGTGGGTCATCTGGATGCCGGCCTGCTGGGCGAACAGCTCGCCGGCGAGGTGTCCGGGCGAACCCACGCCAGGCGTGGCGTAGTTGAGCTTGCCCGGGTTGGCCTTCGCCCACGCGATCAGTTCCTTCACGTCCTTGAACGGCAGCGCCATATTGGCGACGAGCAGCTGCGGCCCGTTCGCGCCCAGCGTGATCGCGGCGAAGTCGCGTTCGGTGCTGAAGTTGAGCTTCTCGTACAGCGACGGATTGGTGGTGTGCGAGGACAGCGTCCACAGCAGCGTGTAGCCGTCCGGCGCAGCCTTGGCCGCGATCTCCGCGCCGATCGCACCCGCCGCGCCACCGCGGTTGTCGATGATGATCGGCTGCCCCAGTTCCTTCGCCAGATGCGGCTGCAGGATGCGCATCGTCACGTCGGTGCCGCCGCCGGGTGGAAAGTTCACGATCACCCGCACCGGCTTGATCGGCCATGCCTGCGCCGCCGCGTGGTCGGCGAGCAGCGCGCCGGCGATTCCCGCGAGCGGCAGACCGAGCACTGCGCGCAGGGTGCGGCGGCGCGCGCTGCCGCGCATCGATTGCGTCGACTTCATCGAAACTCTCCTCTCTCTGTCTCGCTGGAACCGCGC
>CANGUQ010000191.1 GCA_947456915.1 Betaproteobacteria bacterium | reverse complement strand
TCGCGTCGTCTGTCATGCCTGCAGGAGCGCCCCGATGTCCACGTCCACTGCCCCGACCCTGAAGGTCGCGCTCGTCACTGGCGCCGGTACCGGCATCGGTCGCGCCTCCGCGCTCGCCCTGCTGCGCGCGGGCTACAGCGTCGTTCTGACCGGGCGACGGCCGGAGCCGCTGGAGCAGGCGGTGGCCGACGCTGGCGCCGGTGCGCGGGCGCTGGCCGTACCGTGCGACATCACCGATCCGGCGCAGGTCGAGGCGTTGTTCGCGCAGGTGAAGTCCACCTTCGGTCGCCTCGACGTGCTGTTCAACAACGCCGGGCAGAACGCACCGGGCGTGCCGTTCGAGGACCTGCCGTACGAGCGCTGGATGTCGGTGCTCAACGCCAATCTGACCGGCGCGTTCCTGTGCACGCAGCAGGCGTTCCGGATGATGAAGGCGCAGACGCCGATGGGCGGGCGCATCATCAACAACGGCTCGATCTCCGCGCATGCCCCTCGCCCGGACTCCGCCCCGTACACCGCCAGCAAGCATGGCGTCACCGGCCTCACGAAGACCGCCGCGCTCGACGGGCGCAAGTACGACATCGCGGTGTGCCAGATCGACGTCGGCAACGCGATGACCGAACTCGCGGCGCGCATGTCCAGGGGCGTCAAGCAGGCCTCCGGCGAGATCAGGGTGGAGCCGATGATCGACGTCGAGGACGTTGCGCGCACCATCGTCTACATGGCCGATCACCCGCTCGGCGTGAATCTGCACAGCGTGATGATCATGGCCACGAAGATGCCGTTCGTGGGCAGGGGCTAGCGGCACACGTACTGCGCGCGGCTGCAGGGCGCTGCAGTGATCGGGGCGGGGCATGCGCGAGGGCGAGCGTGCGGCCGGTGGCGGCTGGCACCTGCAGACCGAGCATCCGCAGACGCCGCCGCGCCGCCGCGACGCCGCGCCCGAGGGGAGGTCCGCCTGCGCTATCATCGCCGCCCGAGCGTGAAGCGCACTGCCGGTACTCCCCAGCGCAGGGAGTGTCTGCCACATTACTCGTCCACTGGAGATCGCCGATGAAATGTCTCGCAACTTCTGCTGCCGGCACACGCCGGTCGGCGACGCTGATCGCGTTCGGTGCCGCTGCCGCTGCCGTGGTGCTGACGCCGATCGCTGCAGCGCAGACCTGGCCGGCGAAGCCGGTGCGCATGATCATTCCGTTTGCGCCCGGGGGCGGCAGTGACTTCATCGGCCGGATTGCAGCCCAGCAGCTGACCGAGTCGCTCGGCCAGGCGGTCGTCGTCGAGAACCGGGCGGGCGCGGGCGGTTCGCTCGGGGTGGAACTGGGCATGAAGGCGCCGGCCGACGGCTACACGATCACGCTGATCGCAGCGAGCTACCCGGTCAATCCCAGCCTGTACAAGCTCAACTTCGACCCGGTGAAGGATATCCAGCCGGTGATCCAGCTCTCGCAAGGGCCGTTCCTCGTCGCCGTGCATCCGTCGCTGCCGGTGAAGTCGATCAAGGATCTGATCGCGCTCGCGAAGAAGTCGCCGGGCGGGCTCAACTTCGCGACCAGCGGACAGGGCAGCATCGTGCATCTGGCCACCGAGCACTTCAGCAGCATGGCCGGCATCAAGATGACGCACATTCCCTACAAGGGTACCGGGCCCGCGCTCACCGACACGATCGCCGGCCACACGACGGTGATCTTCGGCAGCATCGCCTCGACGCTGCCGTTCGTGCGCGGCGGCAAGCTGCGCGGCATCGCGGTCACCAGCGCCAAGCGCATTCCGGCCGAGCCGAACATCCCGGCAATTGGCGAAACAGTGCCCGGCTACGACGTGCTTAACTGGCACGGCATCATCGCGCCGCGCGGCACGCCGCGTCCGGTGGTCGAGCGCGTCAATGCCGACCTGTCGAAGGCGCTGAAGAACAAGGAAATGGTCGATCGGCTGCAGGCCGATGGCGTCGCCCCGGCGGGTGGCACGCCGGAAGAGTTCGGCGTGCGCATCGCGCGCGAGATCGAACTGTGGCGCAAGATCGTCGCGCAGGCGGGCGTCAAGGCCGAGTAGCCCAGCGACGCACCGCGCCGAGCGCACCGAAAAAGGGGCCCGGAAAAAGGGGCCAGGCCCCTTTTTCGGTCAGAGAAAAAAGGGGCCAGGCCCCTTTTCAGCCGGCCCCTTTTCAGCCTGGAGCAGGTCAACCGGTACGGTGGTGGGCCGTGTTGCCAAGCGCGGGGTTGTGCCTGCAGGTGGCTCGTGCAGGCCCGCGCGGCGGCGCGATCAGGTGCCGGCCAGTTGCGGCACACCGCGTGGCCCGCGCTGCCCGCCGCCCAGAAACGCGAAGTCGATCTCCGGTGTGCGGCCGCTGATGATGTCCGCGAGCGCCTTGCCTGAGCCGCAGGCGTGCGTCCAGCCGAGCGTGCCGTGGCCGGTGTCGAGGTACAGGTTGCCGATGCGGCTGCGCCCGATCAGTGGCACGTTCGACGGTGTCGCCGGTCGCAGGCCGGTCCAGTAACGGATCCGGCTGCGTTCGCCGGCGTCGGGGAACAGCGCGAACAGGCGGTCGGCGATCGCCCGGCAGCGCACCTCGTTGAGTCCTGTGTCGTAGCCGTTCAGCTCCGCAGTTCCGGCACAGCGCAGCCGGTCGCCCAGTCGCGTGATCACGATCTTGTATTCGTCGTCGGTCAGGCTCACCGTGGGAGCGGCCTGCGCCGAGCGCACGGGCAGCGTGACCGAATAGCCCTTCGCCGGGTACACCGGCACGCTGATGCCCAGCGGGCGCAGCGCCAGCGCGCTGTAGCTGCCCAGTGCCATCACATAGGCGTCGGCGGTGAGCGCCGAGGGCGTGCCGTTGACGTCGACCACGTGCACGGCGCTCACCCGATCGCCTGATCGTTCGAGCCCGAGGATACGGGTCTCGGTGAGGAAGTGCACCCCGCGCGCCTGCGCGAGGCGCGCGAGTTCCACGCTGAACGTGTGCGCGTCCCCGGACTCGTCGCTCGGCGTGTAGCTGCCGCCGACCAGCCGATCGCGCGCGCTCGCGAGTGCGGGCTCGATCTCGATACAGCGTGCGGTGTCGACCATCTGCACGTCACAGCCGTGTTCGCGCATCACGCGCGCAGGCTCGATCGCTGCCGCGAATTCGCGCTCGCTCGTGTAGAAGTGCAGGATGCCTCGCTGCAGGTGGTCGTAGGCGATACCAGTCTCCGCCCGCAGCGCCTGCAGCGTCGCCCTGCTGTACAGACCCAGTCGCACGATCTGCTCGATGTTGTGGCGGGTGCGCGAGGGCAGGCACTCGAGCATGAACCGTGCGCACCAGCGCCACTGCGCCGGGTCGAGGCGCAAGCGAAACAGCAGCGGCGCATCCTCGCGCGCGAGCCACTTCAGCACCTTCAGCGGTGCCGACGGGTTGGCCCACGGCTCGGCGTGACTCACCGAGATCTGTCCGCCATTGGCGAAACTCGTCTCGTTGCCGGCCACCGGCTGACGGTCGATGACGGTCACCTCGTGACCGGCCTTGTTCAGGAACCACGCAGCGGCAGTGCCGACGACGCCGGCACCGAGAACGATCACCTTCATTGCAATCTCCCGGGGTTGTGCGAACGAGTGGCCGGCAGAGTTCGCGCACCCGGTCGACTGCGACCTCGTGCCTCGCACTCCGCCCCACTGTCCGTTTACCTGAGAGATTGCGCGTGACCGGACACCGTCTGCGATGGTGACCTGCCTACGCGTTGCCCCTTCGGTGGACTGTACACGCGCAGCATCGGCAAAACCCCGATCCCGCGCTGCCAGTCACTCTCCAGTGCGCCGCTGTGTTCCGGTACCTGTGCCTGAGCGATCCCGGGCGGTTTACGCCTTCGGCGGCGTCGCGCCGTTCACACCGCACCGTACGGACATCGCACGGCGGGCGCATCGGCGAAACGCACTCTCCTGGAACACGCGCCGAGTATGGTCACAATGCCGCGCACGCGTCAATGCGCGAGTCCACGCTCTGCCCGCGCTGCTGCGGAGATGCAGCGGCAGGCCAAGGGGAAAAGGGGCGGGAAAAAGGGGCCAGGCCCCTTTTTTTCCGCCGGCGAAAGGGGGCGGCGAAAGGGGGCGGGAAAAAAGGGGCCTGGCCCCTTTTTTCGATTCTTCCGCTGCGGGCGCCATGGGCGCCGCGAAGATGCTGCAGGACGAAAAAGGGGCCTGGCCCCTTTTTGACCGCGTGGGTCAGGCCATTCCTATCGGCTCGGCGAGCGGGTTGCGGATGGGCCCGGGGCGGGCGCGCATGATCTGCTCGAGTTCGTCGCGCAGTCCCTTGTACGCCGGATCGTCGAAGCGGTTGTGCATCTCGCCCGGGTCGTTTCTGAGGTCGTAGAGCTCGCCGGCGCCGGAGTCGAGTTCGAACGTGCACTTGGCGTCCCTCGTGCGCACGGTGCGCAGCTTCAGCGCCACGCCGCAGCGCGAGGCGTGCACGTGCCATTCGCTGTAGGCAGCTGCGCGCGGCTGTGCTTCACCGCGCAGCAGCGGCACCAGGCTGCGGCTCTGGGCGTCGGGGTGGAGCCGGCCGCCGCCGAGTTCGCAGAAGGTTGCTGCCAGGTCCATCGTCGACACCGGCTCGGGCACCACCGCTCCGGCGCTCACACCCGGTCCGCGCGCGATCATGCCGATGCGCAGCAGGTCTTCGTACGGGATCGGGTGCTTCAGATACAGGCCGTGGTTGCCGAGCAGATCGCCGTGATCGGTGCTGTAGACGACCAGCGTGTCCCGTGCGAGCCCCTGCGCCTCCAGCGATTCGAGCATGCGGCCGACGCTGTGGTCGATCAGCGAGATCATCGCGTAGTAGTTCGCGCTCATCTCCGCGAGCTGCTCGTCGCTCTGGTCCGGGCAGCGCGAGCCTTCGGTGCGGAACCTGAACATCGTCGGGTCGGCCAGATCGGGCTTGCCCTCGAGCACTGCGCGGTGCCACCACGGGCGCCGCTCGAGGTCGCGCACGCGATGCTCGGGCAGCCGCAGCGCGCGCGGGTCGTACAGGTCCGTCCACGGTGCGGGTGCATCGAACGGGTGGTGCGGATCGGGAAACGACGCCCAGATGCAGAACGGCTTGCTGCGGTCGCGTCCCGCAATCCACTCGATCGTGCGATCGGCGGTCCAGGTGGAGGTGTGCCACGCCACCGGCAGCGCCGAGCTCCAGGTCTGCGCAGCACCGGTGCCGGCGCGGGTCTCCGCCGCCCACAGCGCAGCGGCCTCCTCGTCGCGTCCCCGCGTGCGCAGCCAGCGCTCGTAGTGTCCGACGATCGGGCGCTGCGGCGGGCGGTTGCGGTGCATGTGGCCGAGCACCATCAGCTCGGCGTGCTGGAAACCCATGTACGGCCCGCGCCAGCCGCCGTCGTAGAGCGCGCCGTTGAAACGGTCTTCCGGGGTGCCGGTGGGGGCGAACGTCGCCTTCGTCGCGAAGTGCGCCTTGCCGATGAATGCCGTCGCGTAACCGGCTGCCGCCAGCGCACCGGCGAAGCCGCGTTCGCCCACTGCCGGGTCGAGGTCGACGCCGTTGTCCCACACGCCGTGGGTGAGCGGCAGCATGCCGGTGAGCATCGACGCGCGCGAGGGCTGGCACACCAGATTCGGCGTGATCGCGGCGCCGAAGCGCGTGCCTTCGCGCGCGAGGCGATCGAGATGCGGCGTGAGCACCTGCGGGTTCTCGAAGCCGTAGGCGTCGGCACGCTGCTGGTCGGAGGTGATGAACAGGATGTTCGGACGGTTCATGAGTTTCACTTTCCCGGTGCGAGTACGCTGTAGATGTCGCGGAACTGCCGCGCCTGCTCTTCCACGTAGCGCTGCGCGGCGTCGCCGACGAGGAAGTTGGCGGTCCAGTAATTGCGTTCCAGGTCGCGCTGCCATTCGTCGCTGCGCACCACTGCCGTCAGCGCCTCTTCCCAGAACGCGACCTGCTCGCGCGGCATCGGTTTCGGACCGATCACGCTGCGCCAGTTGGTGTAGACCCCGTCGATGCCCTGCTCGCGCAGCGTTGGCACGTGGGCCATCGAGCCAGTGAGTCGCGCGGGCGCGGTGACTGCGATCAGCCGGATGCGGCCGGACTGCAGATGCGCCGGAAAGTTCGCCACCGTGCCGACGACCAGATCCAGATCGCCGGCCAGGGCCGCGACGATCGTCTCGCCAGCGGCCTTGTAGACGACGAAGCGGGCATTGCGCACGTCGATGCCGCCGGCGCGCAGCGCGACCACGCCGCCGGTGTGCGCCCCGCTCCCGATCGATGGCGCGACACCGATCGACAGCGCTCCAGGGTCCTTGCGCAGCCGTTCGATCACTTCACGCATCGAGCGGATCGGCGAGTCGGCACGAACGCCGATCGCCATGTAGTCATCGAACAGGACGGCCACCGTGGTCACGTCGGCATGATCGATCGGATGCAGACCGGTCACCGGGTTCGACACCAGATTGGGTCCGCCCATCGCGAGTGCAGGCACCGATCGGGCGCGTTCGATCATGTGCGCCCAGGCGAGTCCCTGTCCGGCCCCGGGACGGTTGACCACGATCGTCTGCGTGCCGGTGAGCTTGCGCTCGTCGAAGGTGCGCTGGATCAGGCGTGCGGTGAGGTCGATGCTGCCGCCGGGCGCGGCGCCGACCATCAGTTCGAGCGGGCGCGTCGGTCGCCATCCCCCAGACTGCGCGAAGGCGTGCGCAGCCGCGCCCAGCGGCAGCGCCACCAGTGCCTGCAGCGCCCGTCGGCGTTCGCGGCGTGATGCGTGCGCGGGCATCTATTCCTTCTCCCTGGCTGAGGTCGGCCGCGCTCTGGGGGGCGGTCCTCGCCTGCGGGCGGACGCGATATCCACCGCAGGACTCCTTGTCCCGGACGATAGCAGACCGGGCGGGTTCACGGCGCGGCCGTGCGCGACCGTGCGTACAGTGCACCCCGCTGCCGCCCGCAGCGCGCGAACGCGCGCGCCGCAGGCGTACGCGTGACGTCCGTCGCAGCGATCGTCACCCGCCGCAGTGACCGTCACCCGCCGCAGTGATCGTCACCCGTCGCAGCGATCGTCATCCACCGCAGCGATCGTCACCCGCCGCAGCGACCGTCACCCGCCGCAGCGACCGTCATCCACCGCAGCGATCGTCACCCGCCGCAGC
>CANGUQ010000190.1 GCA_947456915.1 Betaproteobacteria bacterium | reverse complement strand
CATTGAAGGCGATGGTATGGGCTGCCACGCGGGTGGCGAAAAAATGCTGGCGGCAGCCAAAGCTTCTGGCAAGTCTGAAGTGCTGGCGCAGTACGCCAAAGACTATCCCCTGCCCGAAGGCGCAGGCCCGCACGACCAGCCACAAAGCATGTGTCCGGCCTTTGGCTCACTGCGGGTGGGGCTGCGCATGCGCCGCACCGCGACCGTGCTCTCGGGTTCGGCCTGCTGCGTGTACGGGCTGACCTTCACCTCGCACTTCTACGGCGCCAAGCGCACCGTCGGCTACGTGCCGTTCAACTCGGAGACACTGGTCACCGGCAAGCTGTTCGAGGACATCCGCGAAGCGGTGTTCAAGCTCGCCGACCCGGCGCAGTACGACGCGATCGTGGTGATCAATCTGTGCGTACCCACCGCGTCGGGCGTGCCGCTGCAGCTGCTGCCGCGCGAGATCGACGGCGTGCGCGTGATCGGCATCGACGTGCCCGGGTTCGGCGTGCCCACGCACGCCGAGGCCAAGGACGTCCTGGCCGGCGCGATGCTCGCGTTCGCCCGCGCCGAGGCCGAAGCCGGTCCGGTACAGGCGCCGCGCAACCGCCAGCCCGGCGCCGGCGATGGCCGGCCCGCGGTGACGCTGCTGGGCGAGATGTTTCCTGCCGACCCGATGGGTATCGCGGCGATGCTCGAGCCGATGGGTCTGGCGGCCGGTCCGGTGGTCCCCACCCGAGAGTGGCGCGAGCTGTATGCCGCGCTCGACGGTGCCGTGGTGGCGGCGATCCATCCCTTCTACACCGCGAGCATCCGCGAGTTCGAGGCTGCGGTGCGCCCGATCGTGGGCTCCGCGCCGGTCGGTCACGACGGCACCGAAGCCTGGCTCGAAGCGATCGGCCAGGCGGTGAACGTGCCGCGCGAGAAGATCGACGCGGCGAAGAACCGCTTCCTGCCGGCGATCCGCGGCGCGCTCGCGAAGACGCCGATCAGCGGCCGCATCACGATGAGCGGCTACGAGGGCTCCGAGCTGCTGGTAGCGCGGCTGCTGGTGGAAAGCGGTGCGGACGTGCGCTACGTGGGCACCGCCTGCCCGCGCACCGCGTGGAGCGAGTCCGACCGGCAGTGGCTGCAGGCGAAGGGCGTGCACGTGCAGTACCGCGCTTCGCTCGAGCAGGATCTCGCCGCGATGCGCGAGTTCAAGCCCGACCTCGCGATCGGCACCACGCCGGTCGTTCAGGCGGCCAAGGAAGCGACGATCCCGGCGCTGTACTTCACCAACCTCATCTCGGCGCGACCGCTGATGGGACCGGCGGGCGCCGGTTCGCTCGCCACGGTGATCAACGCCGCGCTCGGCAACAAGGCGCGCTTCGACCGGATGAGCGCGTTCTTCGACGGTGTGGGCAGCGGTGATCGCGCCGGCGTGTGGCAGACCGCAGACGGCGTGCCGCAGCCGCGTCCGGAGTTCCGTGAACAGCACAAGCGCCACCTGATCAAGCTCGCCAGGCAGCGCAAGGCCGACGAGGTGGGCATCTGATGCTGGTCCTCGACCACGACCGCGCAGGCGGCTACTGGGGCGCGGTGTACGTGTTCACCGCGGTGAAGGGGCTGCAGGTGGTGATCGACGGGCCGGTCGGTTGCGAGAACCTGCCGGTCACCTCGGTGCTGCACTACACGGACGCGCTGCCGCCGCACGAACTGCCGATCGTCGTCACCGGCCTCGCCGAGGAGGAACTCGGCCAGCACGGCACCGAGGGTGCGATGAAGCGCGCGCACGCCGCGCTCGATCCGGATCTGCCCGCCGTGGTGGTCACCGGATCGATTGCCGAGATGATCGGCGGCGGGGTGACGCCCGAAGGCACGGGCATCGCGCGCTTCCTGCCGCGCACGATCGACGAGGACCAGTGGCAGAGCGCGAACCGCGCGATGTACTGGCTGTGGACCGAATACGCGTCCAGGCGCGGCACCATGCCCGAGCGCCGGCCGGTGAAGGAAGGCGACAAGCCGCGGGTGAACATCATCGGCCCGAGCTACGGCATGTTCAATTCGCCCAGCGACGTGGCCGAGATCCGGCGGCTGGTCGAGGGCATCGGCGCGGACGTGAACATGGTGTTTCCGCTGGGCAGCCACATCGCCGATGTGCGGCGCCTGGTCGATGCCGACGTGAACATCTGCATGTACCGCGAGTTCGGCCGCATGCTGTGCGAGGCGCTCGACCGGCCCTACCTGCAGGCGCCGATCGGCCTGCACAGCACGACCGCTTTCCTGCGCTCGCTGGGCGAACTGCTCGGGCTGGATCCCGAGCCCTTCATCGAGCGCGAGAAGCACACGACGATCAAGCCGGTGGGGGACCTGTGGCGCTCGGTCACGCAGGACTTCTTCGGCACCGCGAGCTTCGCGGTCGTGGCGAACGAGACCTACACGCGCGGCATCCGCCACTTCCTCGAAGACGAGATGGGCCTGCCCTGCGCGTTCGCGGTGTCGCGCGTCGCCGGCGCGAAGACCGACAACGAGTCGGTGCGCAGGATGGTGCGCGAGAAGACGCCGCTGGTGATGTTCGGCAGCTTCAACGAGCGCATGTATCTCGCCGAGTGCGGCGCGAAGGCGTCCTACATCCCCGCTTCGTTCCCCGGCGCGATCATCCGCCGCCACACCGGCACGCCGTTCATGGGCTACGGCGGCGCGACCTACCTGGTGCAGGAGGTGTGCAACGCGCTGTTCGATGCGCTGTTCCACATCCTGCCGCTGGCATCGGATCTGGATCGCGTCGAGGCCACGCCAGCGCGCCTGCACGAGGAGCTCGCGTGGAGCGCCGAGGCGAAGGCCGCGTTCGACCGGCTGGTCGAGGCCTATCCGGTGCTGGTGCGCATCTCCGCGGCCAAGCACCTGCGTGACGAGACCGAGCGCGCAGCGCGTCGCGCGGGGGCGGCAGAAGTGACGCTCGCGCACGTACCCGGCGCCGGGATGTCCCGGGGCGGCGCAGCCGATGCAGCCGATACGGCGTCGCGCGCGTGCGCGCCCGCAGCCGAACAAGAAGGTGCACCCGCGTGAACACGCAAGGACGTTGCACTGCATCCGGGAGGAGGCTGGGAACGACCCGAGGTTTGCGGCGTCGCGTGGCCATTGGCCGCGCGCGCGCCGGACAGAATTCCGTTCAGTCGCAGCGAACGGAAGAGTGCGTCGTGACGCATCCGTCACGACGGTTCCCGCTGCACGCCGGTCCGGGTGCGGCAACAGCCGTCAGGGAGGTAGCACGCAATGGCTGATCGCAGCAGCATCTCCGGCCTCACGGATGCCGAGGCTGAAGAGTTTCACAAGTACTGGGTCCAGGGGTTCGTAGGCTTCACGGCGGTCGCCGTGATCGCTCACGCGCTGGTCTGGGCCTGGCGCCCCTGGTTCTAGTTCCTGGATAGGAGGTTCGTCGATGACCAGCTCGACTGCGGATTCCGTTGATCGTCTCCTGGAGGGCGAGTCACGTTCCTTCGAGAGACTGTTCTCGGTGATTTTCGCGATAGTCCTGGCGATTGCCCTCGCCGCGCAGGCGTTGGGCTGGCACTGGCGTTCCTGGCTTCCGGGGGCAGAAGGTGTGGAGTCGTTGAATGACGGCGTGAAGGTGGCGGTCTACAACCTCATGTCGTACCTGCTCTAGGAGATAGAACTCATGTGGAGAATCTGGCGTCTGTACGACCCGCTGAGGGCCATGGTGGTCCAGGGGATCTTTCTGTTCAGCCTGGCGGCGATGATTCATCTCGTCCTGCTGAGCACCGACAAGTTCAACTGGCTCGATGGCCCCCACGCAAAGCCGGCAGCGACGCAGAACGCGCCGATGCCGCAAGGGGTGCCGAAGTAGCAGCAAGGCAGCACTCAAGGTGGATGGGACCTCGGCGAAGCAGTGCGGGGTCTCGTCCACCGATCCCTGATTACGCTCGCGGCTGAACCGGCTGCGGGTTCCCGAGTACGTCCGCACAGTGCCCCGATCGGGTGCGCGCGGCGGGAGGATCGACGATGGCGATGCTTAGTTTCGAGCGCAAGTACCGTGTCCGCGGCGGCACCCTGGTCGGTGGCGACCTGTTCGACTTCTGGGTCGGTCCGTTCTACGTCGGATTCTTCGGTATCACCACGGTGTTCTTCAGCATCGTCGGCACGGCGCTGATCCTGTACGGGGCCTCGCTCGGCCCGACGTGGAACGTCTGGCAGATCAGCATCGCGCCGCCCGATCTCAAGTACGGGCTCGGACTCGCGCCGCTGCGCGAGGGCGGGCTGTGGCAGATCATCACGATCTGCGCGATCGGCGCGTTCTCGTCGTGGGCGCTGCGCGAGGTCGAGATCTGCCGCAAGCTCGGCATGGGCTACCACGTGCCGTTTGCCTTCGCCGTGGCGATCTTCGCCTACGTCACGCTGGTGGTGTTCCGGCCGCTGCTGCTGGGCGCCTGGGGCCACGGCTTTCCGTACGGCATCTTCAGTCACCTCGACTGGGTGTCCAACGTCGGCTACCAGTACCTGCACTTCCACTACAACCCGGCGCACATGATCGCGGTGAGCTTCTTCTTCACCACGACGTTCGCGCTCGCCCTGCACGGCGGACTCGTCCTGTCGGCCACCAATCCGCCCAAGGGCGAGCCAGTGAAGACGCCGGAGCACGAGGACACGTTCTTCCGCGACACCATCGGCTACTCGATCGGCACGCTGGGCATTCACCGGCTCGGTCTGTTCCTCGCCCTGTCGTCGGGGTTCTGGAGCGCGGTGTGCATCATCATCAGCGGCCCGTTCTGGACACGCGGCTGGCCCGAGTGGTGGGGCTGGTGGCTGAACCTTCCGATCTGGTCTTGAGCGCACGCGGCGGACCGCGGCCGGCGCCGCAGTAACCGATACAGATACAGGCAGGCTAGGGAACCGAGGGGACAGGCATGGCCTACTACGAGAACACCAACTACCAGAACATCTTCACGCAGATCCAGCCGACCGGGCCGGCGACCATGGGGGTCCCGTTGCCGGCGCGCGACGCGAAGCGCAGCTTCATGCCGCAGATCGTCCATCTGTTCGGCCGCTTCGGCAACGCGCAGGTCGGGCCGATCTACCTCGGCAGTCTGGGCCTCGCCTCGCTGATCTGCGGGGTGCTCGCGTTCTGGATCATCGGCTTCAACATGCTCGCTTCGGTGAACTGGGACCCGGTCCAGTTCGTGCGCCAGCTGTTCTGGCTCGCGCTTGAGCCGCCGGCGCCGCAGTACGGGCTGTCGCTGCCGCCGCTGAACCACGGCGGGTGGTGGCTGATGGCCGGTTTCTTCCTTACGCTGTCGCTCGGCCTGTGGTGGGTACGGATGTACATCCGGGCACGGGCGCTGGGCATGGGCACGCACATCGCGTGGGCCTTCCTCGCCGCGCTGTGGCTGTACCTGGTGCTGGGCTTCATCCGCCCGATCCTGATGGGCTGCTGGTGCGAGGCGGTGCCGTTCGGCATCTTCCCGCACCTCGACTGGACGGCAGCGTTCTCCCTGCGCTACGGCAACCTCTTCTACAACCCGTTCCACGCGCTGTCGATCGTGTTTCTCTACGGCTCGGCGCTGCTGTTCGCGATGCACGGTGCGACCATCCTCGCGGTGACCCGCTACGGCGGGGAACGCGAGATCGAGCAGATCGTCGATCGCGGAACCGCGTCGGAGCGCGCCGCCCTGTTCTGGCGCTGGACGATGGGCTGGAACGCGACGATGGAGTCTATTCACCGCTGGGCGTGGTGGTTCGCCGTGCTCTGCCCGCTCACCGGCGGCATCGGCATCCTGCTCACCGGCACGGTGGTCGACAACTGGTACCTGTGGGCGGTCAAGCACGGTGTCGCGCCCGCCTATCCGCTGGTGTTCCCGCCGATCGTCGATCCGGCGACGCTGATCCAGGGGGTGAAGTGATGCTGCGCAGACAATCGATGTTTCGTCCGACAGCGCTCGCCGCGGCTGCGCTGGCCCTCGTGACACTGCTCGCCGGCTGCGAGCGCCCGCCGGTCGATTCGGTGCAGCGCGGCTATCGCGGTACCAGCATGATCCAGGTGTACAACCCGCGTATCGTCACGCCGCAGACCTACGAGAACGTGGTGCCGGACGCGATTCCGGCGGCACCCTCCGACGGCCCGCGCGCGCGCACCGTGTACAAGAACGTGCAGGTGCTGGGTGACCTGTCGGTCGCCGAGTTCAACCGGCTGATGGTCGCGATCAGTGCGTGGGTGGCGCCGAACGAGCAGTGCACCTACTGCCACAAGCCAGGCGAAGGGTTCGAGTCCGACTCGCTGTACACGAAGGTCGTCGCGCGCCGCATGCTGCAGATGACGCAGACGATCAACACGAAGTGGAACGCGCACGTCGGCGACACCGGGGTGACCTGCTACACCTGCCATCGCGGCCAGCATCAGCCGCGCGAGACGTGGTTCCGTGCGCCCGAACACCGGCAGTTCACCCGGCTGATCGGCTACAACGCCGACCAGAACATCGCCGCACCCAACGTGACCTACGCGTCGCTGCCCTTCGACGCGCTCACCGAGTACCTGCTGAAGGGCCAGGAGATCCGCGTCAATGGCACCACCGCGCTGCCCACCGGCAACCGCCAGTCGATCAAGCAGGCGGAGTTCACCTATTCCCTGATGGTGCACATGTCCGACGGTCTGGGCGTGAACTGTACCTACTGTCACAACACGCAGAACTTCGGGAAGTGGGAAGGCTCGCCGCCGCAGCGCGTCACCGCGTGGCACGGCATCCGCATGGCGCGCGCGATGAACGTGTCGTACATGGAGCCGCTGCGCAACGTGTTTCCTGCGTCGGAGCGCGGCCCCACGGGCGATGTGGCCAAGGTGAACTGCGCAACCTGCCACCAGGGCGCGTACAAGCCGCTCTATGGCGCGAGCATGCTGAAGGACTATCCGGAACTCGGACGCTCCACCAGCGCGGTCGCCGTGGCTGCGCCACCCGCAGGCGGCGCCGCGAAGAAATGAGCCAGCGATGAACGGCGAGCTGTCGCGCCGGGCGCTCGGCCTGAGCGCGCCTGGCGCGGCGGCTCGTTCGACGGCAGGTCTTGCACCTGCGGCCGGTGCGAACCGCCCCGACGGCGGGGTCGACGCAGCGCCGCGGCGGGTCGCGCCCGCAACAGGGAGCGT
>CANGUQ010000189.1 GCA_947456915.1 Betaproteobacteria bacterium | reverse complement strand
CGATGCCGCTGATCTCGTAGGCCTTCACGCCCGACTCGGCCACCGTGGGCACTGCGGGCAGCAGCGCGTGGCGGGACGTGCCGGTGGTGGCGAGTGCACGCAGCCTGCCGCTCTCGATGTGGCTCCTCACCGTGGGCACGTGCACGAACATCGTGTCCACGCGACCGGCGACCAGATCGATCACCGCCGGCGGGCTGCCGCGATAGGCCACGTGCAGCAGATCGACCTTCGCCTCGAGCTCGAGCAGTTCGCCCGCCAGGTGGAAGTTGCTGCCAACGCCCGAGGAAGCGAAGGACACGAAACCCGGCTTTGCGCGCGCGACGGCGAGCAGCTCCTGCACGTTGCGCGCGGGCACCGACGGGTGCGCGACCAGCACCAGATCGTAGGTGCTCACCTGAATTACCGGCGCAAGGTGCTGCAGCGTCGGCCAGGCGGGGCTCGCATTGAGCTGCGGGCTGATGGTGACGAACGATCCGGGCTGGATCAGCAGCGTGTAGCCGTCGGCGGGCTGGCGCGCGACGAACTCGTTGGCGAGCATGCCGGCTGTTCCGGGACGGTTGTCGACGATCACCTGGACGCCCAGCAGCGGCGCGAGCGGCTGCTGGATCGCGCGCGCGGTCAGATCGGTACCGCCGCCCGCCTGCGATCCGGTGACGAGGCGGATCGGCCTGGCCGGCCACGCAGGCGCCTGCGCAGCAGCGGCTGCGGCAACGAAGAGTGCGCCTGCCGCAGCGCACGCCATCGCGAACGAACTCATCGGCCTCCCCGGACGATCGCGGGTCCGCTGTTGTCGGAGGTGTACGAACCCGCGTCGATCAGTCTACCGCAAGCGACGAGGGCGCTGCGCCGGGCACCGGGCACCGGGCAAGCACACCGGTCGCAGCGCCCCGGGGATTGATCTCGCTCCGGCGATTGACCCCGACCCGCCCGTCCCGTGATACTGATGGCGAGTCTCGTCTGCGCAGGAACGTCCGATGCCCGTCTCGAGCTGTTGCGCTGCCGCCGGCGCGCTGTCCCTGTTCGCCGCGCTCGCGGCGCCCTTGCACGCGCAGGGCTTTCCCTCGAAGCCGGTGCGCATCGTCGTGCCCTTCCCGGCGGGGGGCACCGGCGACATCGTTGCACGGATGGTCGCGGGCCCGCTGTCGAAATCTCTTGGCCAGGCGGTGATCGTGGACAACCGTGCCGGTGCCGGAACGGTCATCGGCACCGAGATCGTCGCGCGGGCCGCGCCCGACGGACACACGCTGCTCACGGTGTTCAACAGCTTCACCATCAACCCGGCGGTGCGCTCGAAGCTGCCCTACGACACCGAGAAGGACTTCGCCCCGATCACGCTGCTCGCGCAGGTGCCGTTCGTCTACGCGGTCAATCCGTCGCTGCCGGTGAAGTCGTTGAAGGAGCTGCTCGCGCTCGCGCGCAGCAAGCCCGGCGCACTCACCTACGCCACGCCGGGGCCGGGGACCGGTCAGCACCTTGCGGCCGAGATGCTCAAGCTGATGGCGGGCGTGGACATCACGCACATTCCCTATCAGGGTGCGGCGCCTGCGGTCTCGGCCGTGCTCGGCGGTCACACCGCCGTGCTGCTCGTGAACGTGTCCGACGTGACGCCGTACTCCACGGCCGGCAGGCTGCGGCCGCTCGCGGTGACCACGCGCGAGCGCTCGGCGGCGATGAAGGACGTACCGACGGTCGCCGAGGTGGGTTTCCCCGACTACGAGAGCGCGCTCTGGGTCGGGATGGTGGCCCCGGCGGGCACGCCGCGAGACACGGTGGCGAAGCTCTCCAGCGAGACCGGCCGCGCGCTGCGGCTGCCCGAGGTCGTCACCGGGCTCGACAAGCTCGGTCTGGCCGGTGCGCCGCGCACACCCGAGCAGTTCACTGCCTTCATCCGCGACGAGCTGCAGCGCAACGAGTCGACCGCGCGCAAGGCGAACATCCGGGTCGACTAGCGGGGCGTTGCGATGACCCACCACCTGCCACTCGGCCCGGACATCAGCCGCGTCTCCACGCCGGTCGTCTGGCCGGGCGGGGCCCGCTGCGCGACGATGATCTCCTTCGACTTCGATGCCGAGACCATGTGGCTGTCGCGCGACACCTCGAACATTCACCGCCCGGCGCTGATCTCGCACGGCACCTACGCGGCCAAGATCGCGATTCCGGAGATCCTCGCGATCCTGCGCGACGCCGGCATCCGCGCCACGTTCTTCGTCCCCGGCTGGACCGCGGACAACCACACCGCCGTGGTGGCAACGATCCTCGAAGCGGGTCACGAGGTCGGGCATCACGGCTACCTGCACTTCTGGCCCGAGCCGGACAAGCCGCGCGAGGAGGAGGAGGAGATCGAGCGCGGCCTCGAGTCCCTGCAGCGCAACTTCGGCCTGCACCCGCTGGGCTACCGCTGCCCAGCCGGGGAAACCACCGACCGGCTGATCGGATTGCTGGCGAAGTACGGGATGATCTACGACAGTTCGTTCATGGACGACATCCACCCGTACGTGCATCGCCTCGATGGCCGCGACAGCGGGGTGGTCGAACTGCCGTGGCACTGGTCGCTCGACGACGTGCCCTACACCGTGTACTCGCTGCGCGCCCAGCGCGCCATCCAGACCAACGCGCACATCATGACCATCTGGTCCGACGAGTTCCGCGAGCACCACAGCCGCGGCGCGCTGTTCGACCTGATCATGCACCCGCAGGCGATCGGCCGTCCGTCCCGGTTGCGGCTGCTCGCCGACTTCCTCGCGTTCGCTGCCTCCTTTCCCGGGGTGTGGTTCGCAACCGCCGGCGAGATCGCCAGGCACGTGCTGGAGACACGCAACCGATGACCGACCTGCCCCGTCCACCCGGCTGCGACCTGCTGCTCGTCGGCGGGCGCGTGATCGATCCTGCCTCCGGCACCGATGCGCTGCTCGACGTGGCCATCACCGGCGACCGCATCACCGCCGTGGGCAACGCGCTGCCGCGGCAGGCCGCCCGACGCGTGGTCGACGTCGCCGGGAGCATCGTCACGCCGGGGCTGATCGACCTGCACGCGCACGTGTACCGGCACTTCACCGACTTCGGCGTCGAGGCCGACGACGCCGGCATCAACGCCGGCTGCACCACGATCGTCGACCAGGGCAGCGCCGGTGCGTGGACGTTCGACGGCTTCAAGGCGTTCGTGGTCGACCGGGCACGCACCGAGGTGCTGCTGTTCATCTCGACGAATCTCACCGGCACGCTGCGCGGCTGCCGCGGCGGGCCGGTGTGCCAGACGCCGGAACTGTCCGACGTCGACGTGCTTGCACGATTCGCCGCGCGCTTTCCCGAGATCATCCGCGGCGTCAAGGGGCACAGCGATTCGGGCGGATGGTCGCACTGGGGCAAGCGCATGTTCGAGATCTCGCGCGCCTGCGCCGATGCGACCGGGCTGCCGCTTTACGTGCACACCGGCGAGCTGTGGAAGGTGGACGAGACGCATCGCCCCGAACCCAGATCGGTGATGCGGGATACCCTCGCGCTGGTGCGACCGGGCGACCTGCTCGCGCACTGCTACTCGTGCCGCGATGACGGCATCCTCGGTCCGCAGGCGCGACCGTCGCAGGATCTGCTCGATGCGCTGGCCACGGGCGTGCTGCTCGACCTCGGTCACGGCGTGAACTTCAGCTTCCATACCGCGCGGCGCATGATGGACGCGCAACTGATCCCGTACACGATCAGCAGCGACGTGCACGGGGACTTCTACACCCACGACAACGACACCACGCTCGACTACAGCCTGCTCGGTGCGATGTCGAAGATGCTCGCGCTCGGATTCGAACCGGGCTACGTGATCCGCGCGACGACGCTCAACCCGGCCACCGTGCTGCGCATGCAGTCCGAGATCGGCACGCTGGCAACGGGGTCGCGCGCCGACGTGAGCGTGCTCGATGCCGTGGCGGGGCCGTGGACGTGGCGCGACGGGCTGGGCCAAACGCTGGCCGGTCACGTGCGACTGGTACCGCGGCTGGTGGTGCGCAAGGGGACGCTGCACGTGCCCACCCGGCGACTGCTGCGCGATGTCACCAGGCCGTGGGAACGGCTGGCGGCCTGAAGGCTGCGCTGCGGGAATCCCGGGCAAAGCGCCAGGGCAAGCGCCACTGCACATGCGTCCACTGACCGGCCTCGCCGTTCTCGGATCCTTCCTGCTCGCAGCGGCCGGACCTGCCAGCGCTCAGCAGGCCATGCAGTTGACCCGTGAGGACCAGACGGCAGTGGCCGTCACGGTCCACGCCCCGGGGACAGGAACCTGTCGCGGCATCGCCGTCATTTCACCTGGCGCAGGCGGATCGGAAACCGGTTACCGGTATCTGGGTGAAGCCGTGTCGTCCCTCGGCTATCTCTCGGTGGTCGTGGGCCACCCGGAGAGCGGCCGGGCCGCGGTGCGCGAGCGGGTGCGCCGAAGCGGACTGCGAGAAGGGCTTGCCGAACTCATCACGGAGCCCGAGGCGTATCGAGGACGACTCATGGACATCGCCGCAGCCCGGCGCTGGGCACGGGGTCAGTGCGGCAACGGTGACGCGATCCTGATCGGCCACTCGATGGGCGCGGCATCCGCGATGATGGAAGCCGGTGCACGAAACAGGATCGGCATCCGGGGCACCGACGCGTTCGACGCCTACATTGCGCTCTCGCCGCAGGGCGCCGGACCGATCTTCCCGGAGAACGCGTGGTCCGGCATCACCAGACCCGTGCTGATGCTCACCGGCACCCGCGACACCGAACTCGGCGGAGCATCGTGGGAAACCCGCAAGCAGCCTTTCTCGAACATGTCACCGGGCTGCAAGTGGCTGGGCATCGTGGACGGCGCCACCCACTTCAACTTCGCCGGTGTCGGCCTGTCCCGCCCCACGGAAGCACTGACGACCCGGGCGCTCGGCGCGTTCCTCGACGGCGTGCGACGCGGCGACTGCAGTCCTCCGGAACGCGTGCCCGGACTGGAACTCCTCACGAAGTGAACGACACCTTCACCCGGGCACGCCAGCCGCACCGGTTGTCCACGATCGACGCGGGGTGATCGCGCACGGCAGCACCCGCTTGCCGATCGCGGACACCATGGATCCACCCCGGGCAGCGACGCGGCCGGCGTTGCTCAGTCGATGCGAATCCCGGCCGCGCGGATCACCTTCTCCCAGCGCTTCGATTCGGCCTGCATGTACTGCGCCAGCGCCTGCGGCGTCATGTGCGCCGGCTCCACGCCCTGCGCGGCGAAGATCTGCTCGATCTCCGGGCTGGTCAGGATGTCGACCAGCGTGCGGTGAAGCGTGTTGACGATCGGCGCCGGCGTGCGCGGCGCGACGAAGATCCCGTACCAGGTCACCAGGTCGTATCCGGGCACCGTCTCGGCGATCGTCGGCACGTCCTTGATCGCCGGGGTGCGCCGCGGAGCGCCGGTGGCGAGGATCTTGATCCGTTTCGCCTGCAGGTGCTGCTGGACCGTCGGCAGGCTGGAGAACATCACCTGGATGCGCCCGGCAATGAGATCGGTGAGCGCCGGCACCGTTCCCTTGTAGGGCACGTGCAGCATGTCCATGCCGGTGGCGAGCTTGAGCAGTTCCATGCCGAGGTGCCCGGTGCCGCCCGCCTGCACCGACCCGTAGGTGATCTCGCCGGGCCGCTGCTTCGCGTAGGCGACCAGTTCGGCGACCGTGCTGGCCGGCAGTTTCGCGGTGGCGATCAGGACCTGCGGCGTATCGACGACCTTGGTGACCGGCTGGAAGTCGCTCGGGCGATACGGAACCTTAGGGTTGAGCAGCGGCAGCAGGATCAGTTGCCCGGGCGTGCCCAGCAGCAGCGTGTAACCGTCGGGATTCGATCGCGCGACGATCTCCGAGCCGATCACCCCGCCTCCGCCCGCGCGGTTGTCGACGATGACCTGCTGGCCGAGGATCTTCTGCATCCGTTCCGCGAGCGCGCGGCCGACCAGATCGGTCGGCCCGCCCGGCGTGTACGGAATCACCATGCGCATCGGCCGCACGGGATAGGATTGCGCAAGGATCCGATCCGGCAATGACAGGGCCGCGAGCAGCGCCGCTGCGAGCGTGCCGGTGATGCCACGTCTTGTCATGTAACCCCCTCGCTAGGGTGAGCCGCGTGGCGCGAGCAGTGCTCCCGCGCTCTGCAGAGCGTCGCGCAGTCGCCCGGTGCCGACACGCCGGATATCGTCGCCAGCGCGCAGCGCGAGCGCGGCGGCCTGCCCCGCGGCCTGACCCATCGCCATGCAGGTCGCGGCGACCCGCGCTGATGACTGGGCCGCGTGCGTCGCGGACAGGCAACGTCCGGCGACCAGCAGATTGGCGAAACCGCGAACGGTGAGGCAGCCGTAGGGGATGCCGTACCAGTCGCCCTCGGGCAGCCAGTCCCACACCGTGCCGCGATCGGCGCCGTGCTGTTCCATCGGCCACGCGCAGCAGGCGATCGCGTCGTCCGGCTTGACGCAGCCGCGCACCTGCGCCTCGGTGAGCCGGTGCTCGCCCTCGACCAGCCGCGTCTCGCGTACGCCGATCTGGGTCCCCATGTCGGCAATCCGGGCCCGCCCGAAACCGGGCATGTAGCGGCGCAGCACTTCCTCGTACAGGTGAGCCTGCCGCCGCCCCTCGACTTCAGCGGCGGACAGATCGTGCGGGTCGAGCAGATCGAAGGTGCTGCCGTCGGGCCGCTTCACGCGGGTGACGTTCGCGTGAACGGTGCCTTCCAGCGGATGAATCTGCAGCCCCGCCGAAGTGCGCGGCAGCGGATAGCCGTCCGCCGCTGCCTGCTCGAGCAGTTCCAGCCGGCGCGCGCGCGCGATGGCGTCGAAGGCCGCGGTGTCCACGCCGCCGAATCGCACCATCGTCGAGGCGAACTGGGTCGCCCCGGAATCGCCCACCGTGAACGCGGCCCCGGCCCGTGCCGCCACATCGGCATCGCCGCTGCAGTCGATGACGATGCGCGGCGTGATCGCGGAACGTCCGGCCTTGTTCTCGATGACGACGGCGCCGACACGCCCATCCGCCGCGGGGGCCTCGACGACGAGCGTGTGCAGCAGCAGGCCCACACCGGACTGCGTGACCATCTCGTCGAGCACGTGCCGCAACGCAACCGGATCGTACGGGATGGAAACGTTCCTGAGCCAGCGGCGTGCCGGCAGCGCAGCCGCGCGGGCGACGAGCCGAT
>CANGUQ010000188.1 GCA_947456915.1 Betaproteobacteria bacterium | reverse complement strand
TTGCCGGCGACATAGGCGAAGATGCCCAGCGCCGAGCCGATCATCACCGTGGGCAGGATCGCCAGCCCGTCCAGGCCGTCGGTGAGGTTCACCGCGTTGCTGGTGCCCACGATCACGAGATAGGTGAGCACGACGAAGCCCACCGCGCCCAGCGGATAGGTGAAGTTCTTGAAGAACGGCACGATCAGTTCGGTCTGCGCCGGGCTGCCCGACCACGCGAGCACGATCGCCGCAGTGAGCCCGATGACCGACTGCCAGAAGAACTTCGCCCGCGCGGACAGTCCCTTCGGGTTGCGATGCACGACCTTCCGGTAGTCGTCGATCCAGCCGATCACGCCGAAGCCCAGCGTCACCACCAGCACCACCCACACGAAGCGATTGGACAGGTCGGCCCACAGCATCACCGTGACCGCGATCGCCACCAGGATCAGCGCTCCGCCCATCGTCGGCGTTCCGCTCTTGGCCAGGTGGGTCTGCGGACCGTCGGTGCGCACCGCCTGCCCGATCTTGTAGAGGGTGAGCTTGCGGATCATCGCCGGGCCGACGAAGAGGCAGATCAGCACCGCGGTCATCGTCGCCAGCACCGCACGCAGCGTGAGGTAGTTGAAGACGTTGAACGAGCGGTCGAACTGGGAGAGCCACTGGGCGAGAGCGAGCAGCATGGGTCAGTGGGCTCCCCCGGCAGCATCGCGATCGAGCGCTGCAGGATCGCGCAGCGGTGCGATCACCTGCTCCATGTGCATCATCCGCGACCCCTTCACCAGCACTGTCACCTTCGGGCCGAGCAGCCCCGCCAGAGCCTCGACCAGCGCTGCGACCTCGGTGAAGTGGCGCGCCGGGTCGCCGAACGCCTCGGTGGCGCGCGCCGACTCCGTGCCCAGCGTGAGCAGCAGATCGAGGCCGAAGTGCCGGGCAGCTGCACCGACCTCGGCGTGCATCTGACCGGAGGTCTCCCCGAGCTCACCCATGTCTCCGAGCACCAGCACGCGCGCGCCATCGCGCTCGGCCAGCACCTCGATCGCGGCGAGCGCCGAATCCGGATTGGCGTTGTACGTATCGTCGATCAGCACCGAGCCGCTGCGCCCCTGCAGCAGGCGCAGCCGGCCGGCCACGGGCTGGAACGTGCTCAGTCCGCCGAGCACGGCATCGAGCCCCGCGCCGCAGGCGATCGTCCCGGCAGTCGCTGCCAGCGCATTGCGTACGTTGTGCAGGCCCGGGACCTGCAGCCGGACCTGCGCCTCGCCCAGGGGCGTGCGCAGGCGGATGTCGGTGCCGATGTAGTCGAGCCGCCAGCGCGCGCTGACCGCGGCAGCGTGCTCGATGCCGAAGTCGACGATCCGGTGCGCTCCGGCCAGATCGCGCCAGAAGCCGGCGAAGCGGTCGTCGGCGTTGATCACGGCGGTGCCGCCCTGCCGTATCCCTTCGAAGATCTCGCCCTTCGCCGCGGCGATCGCCTCGCGCGAGCCGAGGTTCTCGATGTGCGCCACGCCAGCGTTGCCGATCAGCGCGACGTCGGGCTCGGCAATGCGCGTCAGGCGCGAGATCTCGCCCTTGTGGTTCATGCCCATCTCGATCACTGCATAGCGGTGCCCGCTGTTGATCTGCAGCAGCGTGAGCGGCACGCCGATCTCGTTGTTCAGGTTGCCCGGAGTGGCGAGTACCGAAGCCGCTGCCGCAGCTTCGAACGCGGCCGGATCGGCAGCCACGGCCAGCGGGGTCGTGCCGTGCAGCGCCGCCTCGGCGCGCAGGATCGCAGCCGACATCTCCTTGATCGTCGTCTTGCCGTTGCTTGCGGTGATGCCCAGCACCGGGCCGCGCAGCCGTTGCCGGCGCGCGTTGCCGAGAGCACCCAGCGCGACCCGCGTATCACCGACGATCGCCAGCGGCAGCCCGGACACGCTGCGCGCGCATCCGGCGGCGAACGCCTGTTCGCTCACCACTGCCGCGGCTGCGCCAGCCGCCGCCGCCTGCTCGAGAAAGTCGTGTCCGTCGAAGCGATCACCGCGAATCGCCACGAACAGGGCGCCGGCAGCGAGCGCCCGGCTGTCGATGCGCACAGACTCGATCGCCACGTCGTTGCCGACCATGCGACCGGAGCAGATGCGCGCGACGTCGGAGAGCTTCATCGACGCCATCGCATCAGTCCTTGCGCGTCCGGGCGCGCAGGGCGGCGGCCGCGACTTCGCGATCGTCGAACGGATGCCGGACCCCGGCGACTTCCTGATACGACTCGTGCCCCTTGCCGGCGATCAGCACGATGTCCTGGGGCCGCGCGCGAGCCACCGCGAGCCCGATCGCCACGCGCCGATCGACTTCGGCGTGCACGTGCGCGGCGGCGCCGGCGCCCGCGAGTACCTCGTCGATGATCCGTTGCGGCGACTCGCCGCGAGGGTTGTCGCTCGTCACCCACGCCGCATCGGCTGCGCGCGCGGCGATCGCCCCCATCAGCGGCCGCTTGCCCGCGTCGCGCTCGCCGCCACAGCCGAACACGCAGACGAGCTGGCCGTCCCGCGCCAGCATCGGCCGCAGCGTCGCTAGCGCATTGGCCAGCGCGTCCGGGGTGTGCGCGTAGTCGACGACCACCAGCGGCGCCGCCGACATGTCGGCAGCGGCCTCGCCGGTGGCTCGCACGGTGACCGCCTGCATGCGCCCGGGCGGAGCGCTCACCTCCGACAGCAGCGCTCCGATCTCGCCGACCGGCACCGACAGCGCGTGCAGCGCGCCTGCCGCGGCGAGCAGGTTCGACGCATTGAATCGACCGAGCAGCGGCGAGTGGACGGTGCAGCGCGCACCGGCAGCGACGATCTCCAGACGCAGTCCGCGGCGGTCGAGCTGCAGATCGTGCGCGGCCAGTGCGGCGCCGGACTGATCGAGGGAGAACTCGAGCGTGGGTACGCCGCGCGCGCGCGTGCGCCGCGCGAGTTCGCGACCGAACTGATCATCGACGTTGAGCACCGCGTGCTGCAGATCAGGCCAGTCGAACAGCAGCGCCTTCGCCTCGCCGTAGGCCTCGAAGCTGCCGTGGTAGTCGAGGTGGTCGCGGGTCAGGTTGGTGAACACGGCGACGTCGATGTCCACCGCGTCGAGACGGTGCTGGTCGAGCGCGATCGAGGACGCCTCCAGCGCCACCGCCCTGGCGCCATCGCGCACGAATCCGGCGAGCGCCGCCTGCAGCGTCACCGCGTCGGGCGTGGTGTTGGCGAGTCCGCTCATCGTCGGCGCGTCGGCGTATCCCGCTCCGAGCGTGCCGATCAGCGCACACTTGCTGCCGCGCGCAGTGAGCGCCTCGGCGATCCAGCGCGTGACCGAGGTCTTCCCGTTGGTACCGGTCACTGCAACCACGGTGAGCGCGCGCGAGGGGTGGCCGTAGACGTGGCTGGCGAGCGCACCCAGCTGCGCGGCGAGCGCCGGCAGCGGCAGGTTCGGCACGCGCCAGCCGGCATCCCAGGCGAAGCCGTCGCCGCTCTCCCAGATCACCGCCGCTGCGCCACGCTCGATGGCCTGTGCGATGAACGCACGGCCATCGGTGCTGCGCCCCGGACAGGCGACGAAGGTGTCGCCCGGGCGGACCTTCCGGCTGTCCAGCGCCAGCGATCTGACCGCGACGCCCAGTCGGTCGAGCAGCGCCGGAGCAAAGCCCGCAGACGCGCTCACACTTCCTCCTTCACTTCGCCGCCGGGCGCAGGCAGCACGATGTTGTTGACCGGCGCGTCATGGGCGACCCCGAGCATGCGCAGGGTGCCGGCGACGATCTGGCTGAACACCGGTGCGGCGACCTGCCCACCGTAATACTGGCCGGCGGAGGGTTCGTCGATCATCACCGCGACGATGATCCGCGGCGCCGACGCGGGCGCGAAGCCGATGAACGAGGCGACGTAGCGATCGACGTAGCTGCCGCCTTCGACCTTGTGCGCGGTACCGGTCTTGCCGGCCACGCGATAGCCGGCCACCTGCGCCTTCGGCGCGGTGCCGCCAGGCAGCGTCGCCAGTTCCAGCATCCGCCGCATGGCCTGCGCGGTCTGCGCGGAGACCACACGCGTGGCCACCGGGGCGGTGTCCACGCGCAGGATGGAGAGCGGGCGAATCTCGCCGTCGGTAGCGAACACCGAATACGCACGTGCCATCTGCAGCAGGGTGACGGACAGGCCGTGACCGTAGGACATCGTCGCCTGCTCGATCGGCCGCCAGCTGCCGGGGGCGCGCAGCCGGCCGTGCCCTTCGCCCGGAAAGCCGATCTTGGTCGGCAGACCGAAGCCGGCATCGCTGAACGCCTGCCACAGCCGTGCCGAGGGCAGCTGCAGCGCGATCTTCGCGGTGCCGATGTTCGAGGACTTCTGCAGCACCTGCGTCACCGTCAGCGGACCGTACGGGTGCGCATCGCGGATGGTGTTCGGTCCGATGGTCATCGAGCCGGGCGCAGTCTGCACGACGGTATCCGGACGCACCAGACCCGCCTCGAGCCCGGCTGCGATGCTGAATGCCTTCATCGTCGAGCCGGGCTCGTACAGATCGATGATCGCGCGGTTGCGCGTCTGCTGGCCGGAGAGCTTGCCGCGGTTGTTCGGGTTGTATGCGGGGAGGTTCACCAGGGCCAGCACCTCGCCGGTGGCCACGTCGAGCACCACGACGCTGCCCGCCTTGGCACGGTGCGTCGCGACCGCACTCTTCAGTTCGCGAAACGCCAGGTACTGGATCTTGCGGTCGATCGACAGCGCCAGATCGCGGCCCTGCTGCGGAACGCGCAGGCTCTCGATGTCCTCGACGATCTGGCCGCGGCGATCCTTGATCACGCGCCGGCTCCCGGGCTTGCCAGCCAGCCAGTTCTGCCAGGCGAGCTCGATGCCCTCCTGACCGTTGTCGTCGACGTCGGTGAAGCCCACCAGATGCGCAGCCACCTCGCCCGCCGGGTAGTAGCGGCGGTACTCGCGCTGCAGCAGCACGCCGGGAATCTTCAGTTGCAGCACGCGCGCGGCCTGCTCCGGCGGCAGCTGGCGCTTGAGGAACACGAAGTCGCGACTGCTGTCGGCGATGCGCTTGCGCAGGCTCGCCACGTCGGTGTCGAGCAGGCGGGCGAGCGCGAGCGCCTGCTGATCGTTCATCTTCACGTCTTCCGGGCTCGCCCACACCGACTCGACCGGAGTCGAGATCGCCAACGGCTCGCCATCGCGGTCGGTGATGATGCCGCGGTGCGCCGGAATCTCCAGCACACGGGTGAAGCGGGCCTCGCCGCGCGCCTGCAGGAAGTCGTTGTTGAGTCCCTGCAGGTAGAACGCACGCCCGAGCATCAGCGCGAATCCCGCCATCAGCAGCACGAGCAGCAGCTGCGCCCGCCAGCGCGGCAGCCGCAGCGCGACATCGGGAACCGATGCAGCCTTCATCGTGCGCCCGCCTTCTGCGCTACCACCGGCGCGCCAGCGCGCTGCCCGGCGCTGGCTGCATCCGGCAACGCCGGCGCGCTGCCGCGCGGCACCACCTGTACCTTCGATGGCGGGGGCGTCTGCATCCTGAGCTGCGCCAGCGCCACCTTCTCGATGCGGGCGTGCATCGCCCACGTGCTCTGCTCGAGCTGCAGCTTGCCGAACTCGATCTCCAGCCGGCGCTGTGCTGCCTGCTCGCGCTCGAGTTCGGCGAACAGCCGGCGCGACTGGTGCTGGGCGGACACGGTGCCCAGCGCCGAGGCGATCACCAGTGCGAGCAGCAGCAGGTTGAGCCGTGTCATCGCCGGTCAGTGCAGCACGTGCGCCGCGCGCGGCTCGCCGCCCGCGGCGGGGAGCCGTTCGGCCCAGCGCAGAATCGCACTGCGCGCGCGCGGATTGGCAGCGATCTCGGCTGCGTCGGCACGCACCGGCTTTGCCGGGCGCCTGATCAGCGGCGCCGGCATCTCGTGCGCGCGCAGCGGCAGGCGCAGCGGTGGCGCATCGGGCTGTGCCGCTGCGCGCAGCGCGCGCTTGACGATGCGGTCCTCGAGCGAGTGGAAGCTGATCACCACCAGCCGCCCACGGGGCGCCAGGGCGTCGATGCACCGGGGCAGCGCTATCTCGAGGCGCGCAAGCTCTTGATTGACGTGAACCCGTATAGCCTGAAAGGTGCGTGTCGCCGGATCCTGGTGAGGCTCCCGCGTGCGGACCGCAGACGCCACGAGTGCGGCAAGCTGGCCGGTGCGAGTAATCGGCTGCTGCGCTCTTGCCGCAACAATCGCTCTTGCAATCGATTGAGCATACCGTTCTTCGCCATAGTCCCTGATCACCTCGCGGATTTCGCGTTCACTCGCGCGCGCAAGCCACGCGCCGGCCGTCTCGCCCTGGGTGGTATCCATCCGCATGTCGAGCGGACCGTCGTGGCGAAAGCTGAAGCCCCGGGCGGCGGTGTCGAGCTGGGGCGACGACACCCCGAGATCGAGCAGGATGCCGTCCACCTGCGCAATGCCACGCGCGCGCAGTCGTTCATCGATGAGATCGAAGCTCGCGTGCTCGATCATCAGACGCGGGTCGGCGATCGCCTGCGCACAGGCGATCGCCTCCGGATCGCGATCGAACACGAGCAGCCGCCCGCGCGCATCGAGGCGCTCGAGCAGCGCACGGCTGTGCCCGCCGCGACCGAAGGTGCCGTCGACGTAGGTGCCGCTGCGCTGCACTGCCAGGGCCTCGATCGCGGCGCCCAGCAGTACCGGTGCATGCCGCGAGCCGGATGTCACAGGGAGAAGTCCTCCAGTCCGGGTGGCATGCCGCCAGCGGGAAAGCCCAGCGCGCGCTCGCTCTGCTCGCCCCAGCGCACGCAGTCCCACAGCTCGAACTTCGCGCCCTGTCCGACCAGCATCACCGAGCGATCGAGCGCGGCGAACTCACGCAGCGCCGGGCTCACCAGGATGCGCCCCTGCGCGTCCATCTCCACGTCGTCGGCGTAACCGCCGATCAGCCGCTGCAGCCCGCGCACGCGCTCGTCGAAGCTGGGCAGCCCCATCAGCCGCCGATAGATCGGTTCCCAGTCGGGCAGCGGATAGAGCAGCAGGCATCTGCTGGGGTCGGCAGTGAGCACGAGCCGCCCGTCGCCGCGCGCGAGCAGCGCGTCGCGATACCTCGTCGGGATCGCCAGCCGGCCCTTGCCGTCCATGCTGAGCTGTGCGACACCTCGAAACACCTGGGCTCTCCGCCGAACCGCTGCGTCCTCGACACGGGACGAGCACACGAAAAACGGGTAGCCG